>DKJY01000059.1 GCA_002454955.1 Bacteroidales bacterium UBA6680 | reverse complement strand
ACAGGCTGAAAGCCCAGATTATCATAGCCCTATGCAACGCATTGGGCAGTTTAATGTAACGAAAAACCGTGCTGAAAGTACAGGTTAAAATTACTAGCTATATATATGAGCCGGAAAGCTTCGGTATCTCCATATATCCTCACGAATGAAATTTTATAATTGTAAGAGTGCAAATGTGGTTAAATACATCTGTTGTATCTCAAATAAAATCCCTCGTCCCTTCAGGACTTCGTGGAAGGAGCTTCCATTCCGATGGGCTTTACCCATCGGTAATTATCTGCATCCCTTCGGGATTTGGATGATTGACAATTAACTTGTTAGCCCAATTTACTGAACTTTGTCAGATATGTAAGTACCGAAGGTACGTTATATCAATAGCGTTGAATGCAATTCATCGCTATTGTATATTAATAAAATCTAACCCTGAAAGGGTGAAATATTAAGCTGCGGGTTATATTGTTATTGCGTTGAATTTGGGTTGGTAATTAGAAAAAGCATTACGGGCTGAAAGCCCAGATTATCATAGCCCTATGCAACGCGTAGGGCAGTTTAATGTAACGAAAACCGTGCTGAAAGTACAGGTTAAAAATTACAGCCTTTATATACGAGCCGGAAAGCTTCGGTATCTCCATATATCCTCACGAATGAAATTTTATAATTGTAAGAGTGCAAATATGGTTAAATACATCTGTTGTATCTCAAATAAAATCCCTCGTCCCTTCAGGACTTCGTGGAAGGAGCTTCCATTCCAATGGGCTTTACCCATCGGTAATTATCTGTATCCCTTCGGGATTTTAATGATTGACGATTAACTCGTTAGAACAAGTTCCAGAACTTGTTCTAACAAATTGTATAATGATACCACAGATTGATAGTACCGAAGGTACATAAACATCAATAGCGTTGAATGCAATTCAATGCTATTGTATATTAATAATGCTAACCCTGAAAGGGTGAGTCTAGTCCCATACATATTTCTCATCATAATTGACCTTGTATTTTTTGAGAAACCATCTGTATTCATTCATATAATCTCTTTTTTTATGATGTTGGTGTTGATTTATAATATATTGCTTTACAATCTCAACCTGAGATGGATTTACCGAGAAAGTACCGTAACCATCCTGCCAATAAAAATTAGACAGATCATCTGACAGTGTTTTTATCGATTTAGATGATTTCGCTTTTACATTTTTTATTAATTCACAAAGCATTATGTTTTGCGATAACATACAAAGAATATGTACATGATCTACATGTCCACCTACAGTTATTACCTGACAACTGTTTTTATTACAGATATTTCCGATGAATGAATATAAATCCTTATCATAAGGATAATTAATAAATTTTTGTCTGTGTTTTGTACTGAATATTATATGTATGTAGTTTTGTACAAGTGATTGTCCCATAAATATTTTTGTTAGAGTTAGTAATTAATTTGTTCTAATTGTCACTATACTATAATATACAAAATGATCCGTCTATGATCAATGGTTATTTGTTATCAAATTTAACCCTCGTCCCTTCAGGTTTTCGTGGGAGCAGCTTCCATTCCAATGGGCTGCACCCATCGGTAATTATCTGCATCCCTTCGGGATTTGGATGATTGACGATTAATTCGTTAGAACAAGTTCAGGAACTTTGCCAGATATGTAAGTACCGAAGGTACGTTATATCAATAGCGTTGAATGCAATTCATCGCTATTGTATATTAATAAAATCTAACCCTGAAAGGGTGAAATATTAAGCCGCGTATTGTATTGTAATTTGCAATTAAAATATTGGGGCAGGATATTCCTCGTCCCTTCAGGACTTAGTGATAGCAGCTTCCATTCCTATGGGCTTTACCCATCGGTAATTATTTGTTATCCCTTCGGGATTTGCTCCATTTGCAATTAATCCGTAATGCCAAGTTCAAGAACTTGGCTCTGGAAACGGTATAAAATAGACACTATGCAACACTAAACTTACCGCTTATTCTACATGAGTAGCATTTCATGATGAAATATATACTATTCACAAAAAGCGGATATTTAAAAAAGATTTATTCATGATATTTAACTAATACAAATAAATTGGGTATTGTTAGGCATTTAAATACGGTGGTTTAATTGAATTATACCAAGAGCTTTCAGAGGGGTTTTATTAAACATTATAAATGGTACAGAGAGTACCGAAACTGAACGATTTAAAAATAGATACCAACCTTGTTTGATGAGTTCAAATAGGATAATTTTGTTGGTAAGTATCAATCGCTAAGGTTGTATAGATAAACAATCAGGCTATAGTTCTGATTTATAAGAGATGCTAAACCAACCTTAATTATATAATAGATGAAACGAAGCATGAGAAAAAGTTTTCACACACACGGAGATGATTATAAATTCGAGCTCCATATGACAAATAAAAAACAATTATAACCAGATGAAAAACATTGAAAAACATAGTTTTGACAAAGATAAGTTGAAAAAACGGTATAGTGATACATTAGAGTGTTTTGATGAGGATTTAGATGAAGTAAAAGGAAATTATAAATTTCTTGAGCTAATTTATTTTGGTGCGTTAAAGGTTATTCAAATAAATAGTTTCTTAAATCTGTTAACAGTAAAAGAGACTAAAAGATATCTGTTAATAGCTCAAAAGGCTAAATTTGCTCATATTAAACTTTTGGCTAATCCTGGGCAGGAGGTAGATATTAATCTGGATAATTCAGGTATTAGCACGTTAAGAGCAGATGAAGATAAAGAATTAATAAAACCGGGACTTTGGATAAATGCATATGAACTAGGGGTGGTTTTGAGAAAGAATGATCTTAACTATTTAAATGTTAATAAATCCCGAATCAGAAAAATATCAGAGGCTTATCATGTAGTTGTTTTTTATAAATATTTTGAACTCCTTAAATCTTATATGAACAATAATGTAGATAAACTAATTTTGTTGGAGATTAAAGAGATATGTAATAAAAAGTTTGATACTAATACACCTCCAAAACCTGATATATTTCCTGAAGCTTACGTATTTCAATTGTACCAGAGGGTTCAACTTATTGAATATGTAATTAATGAAAAAGAATATGAGTTTAATGAGTTACTATATTTAGCTTTACAATATCATAAAACAATATGGAGTCAGAATAAAGGATTGAATCTCGGAGATGTACCACTTAAGAATAATTCTGATGGTTTTATTTCGTGGCCATTAACATCACTTGCCGCCATGGCTTATGATAAAGGTATGAAAATAAAAGTAGAAAGTGATTATATGCCTGAATGGATGGTAAAAGGTAAGTGGCATAGGTGAATTTTGCACTTAGTTTATGGAGAAGATTGCAGAGTATGTTTCAGAACCAAGTGTTGTGTTTTTTGTGACTTTTTATATTCATGCGTCTATTTATTATGTTGAGTGCGTTTGTAAAATGTTTTGATAAATTTTCTCAATTGAAAATTGTTGGATAATCTGAATTGTAAAAAATGATATATAATCCCAAGACAAAATCATTTGAGAATCAAATAATTTATGAGCTTCAATTCTCAAATGATTCAAGTAGACTTGAATAGGATGGTTTAGATGAATGGTATGAAGAAATTAAGAAAAATAAATATTTAAGGTGAGTGATTCTGAAAATAGGACATATTGAGCAGATTACTGATATTGTTTTTGAAATTTAGATAAATGGAACAAATAACTATTCATGAATTTGATAGAGCTAACTTGGAGTGGTTTTTATCTTCAAGGAAAAGACGAATTGACAAGTTGGTAATAAAATCCTTGTCTAATTATAAACATTTGGCATCTCTACATAAAGAGGCTTTAATTTCCTTTGCTGTATCTTCTGCTCTAAAGGCTGATAACAACAAGCGATATTTTTTTGATGTAGGATATGATGCAGTAATACAGTTGGTTGATGTCAAATCAAGGTCTGGGCAAAAAGTGACTGTAATGCTTCATGGTTCTGATGAAGTAATAGAAGAATCGGAAATCGATGAAAGACTATCAGCGGGAGAATGGATGCAAGCCTGGAATCTGGCGATAATATTGAGGGATAATAATGCTATTGCAGATCTGTATAAAACAGATATTAGCTCGGTAAAGCCACTTAATGATAAGGATCATATACGTATAGGTGATATCAATTTTAGATTCTTTTATAGTTTAGGATTAGATAATAACCCTGATATGAATCTGTTTGATGAGATGGAGAGTATACTACTAAGAAACATGAACTTTTACTATATGCCTGATGTAGCTGAATTTCCTTATCCAAACTATTTCTTCAGTTTTAATAGAGCACTTATTCTGAAGGCTATTGTAGAAAGCGATCAGAATGCATTTACAAAACACCTGTTTGAGGGTGTAGTCTATCATAAAGAATATTGGGGACAGAAGGTTGGGTTAAATAGAGGCGATACACCACTTTGCGATGATCCGAAAGGGTTTATCTCATGGCCATTAACGGCACTTGCAGCTATGGCTTATGACAGAGGCTTAAAGATAGAGGTTGATAGTGACTATATTCCGTTATGGATGGTTGAGGATAAGTGGGAATAGAGTTTCTGACCTACTGTAGAATTTCTGTAATTAAACTATCTGTTACAGATTGAAGGTTATTTGGTGATAACTCAATTTGCAAACCTATTTTACCTGCACTTACAACCATTGTATCCAGATTATTAGCCGATGCATGAATATATGTAACAAATCTTTTTTTCATACCAATAGGTGAGCATCCACCTTTCATATACCCGGTGATTTGTAGTAGGGTTTTAGATGGTATCATATCTATCTTTTTAACCCCGGCAACTTTTGCAGCACTCTTTAGGTTAAGCTCACTGTTTACAGGTATTACAAATACATAATAACTGTTATTATTAGCAACTGTTACAAGTGTTTTAAATACCTCGTTCTCTTGTTTTCCAATTTTAGCGGCTACAGATATTCCATCAATCTTATTATCGTTAACAGAGTAGGAGAGGGTTGTGTACTTTATGCCAGCTTTATCGAGTATGCGCATTGCATTTGTTTTTGCCATAGTTGCTGTATTGGAAGTTGTTTAAAATTATCCTTCAGTTTTTTTATATGGAAATATGAATCCTAATTTCGTTAAATTTCATTTAAATGGAACCACCATTTGCATAAAATTTGCCTCATTATGCTTCAATTTTCATTCATAAAAAATTCAAAAAACGAATTTAAACAGCTTCTAAGTTATTAAAAAAGGTCACTCTGTTTAAGAGTGACCTTTGAAATATGATAATATTATAAATTATCTTAGGTTAGCCTGAGCTGCTGCAAGACGTGCAATAGGTACACGGAATGGAGAACAAGAAACGTAATCTAATCCTGTTCTGTGGCAGAACTCAACAGATGATGGCTCACCACCGTGCTCACCACAGATACCTAATTTAAGATCTGAACGTGTAGCGCGACCTTTTTGAGCACCCATCTCAACAAGCTGTCCAACACCAGTCTGATCTAGAGCCTGGAATGGATCGTGCTTAAGTATACCTTTCTCAATGTAGATAGGTAAGAATTTACCAGCATCGTCACGTGAGTAACCGAATGTCATCTGAGTAAGGTCGTTAGTACCGAATGAGAAGAATTCAGCAACCTCAGCAACTTCATTTGCAGTAAGTGCAGCACGAGGAATCTCGATCATTGTACCTACCATGTAGTCAACCTTAGTACCTCTCTCTTCAAATACCTTAGCAGCAGTAGATCTGATGATCTCTTCCTGCATCTTAAGCTCTTTAACAGTACCAATAAGTGGAACCATAATCTCCGGCTTAGGATCAAGTCCTTCAGCTTTAAGATCACAAGCAGCCTCAATAATAGCGCGCGCCTGCATCTCAGTGATTTCTGGATATGTATTTCCAAGACGACAACCACGGTGACCTAACATAGGATTGAACTCATGTAGAGATTCAACTTTCTCTCTTACAATGTTTACATCAACACCAAGTCTTTCAGCCATCTCTTTCTGAGAAGCATCATCGTTTGGAGTAAATTCGTGTAATGGTGGATCCAGTAGACGAATAGTAACACCAAATCCGTCCATAGCTTTAAGGATACCATGGAAATCTTCTCTCTGGATAGGAAGAAGCTTAGCTAGAGCAGCCTTACGTCCCTCTTCTGTCTCAGCAAGAATCATCTCACGCATTTTCCAAATTCTGTCACCTTCAAAGAACATGTGCTCTGTACGGCAAAGACCAATACCTTTTGCACCAAATTCGCGAGCCGTTTGAGCATCAGCTGGAGTATCTGCGTTTGTACGAACATACATACGAGTATTCTTCTCAGCCATATCCATGATCTTACCAAAATCACCGTCAAGTGATGGAGTAATTGTAGCAACTTTACCTTCGTAAACAATACCTGTAGTACCGTTTAGTGAGATGAAATCACCCTCTTTGTACTCAACTCCGTTGATAGTCATTTTGTTTCCAGAAACTAAAGCACCAGCAGCTGATGAGATACAACATTTACCCATACCACGAGCAACTACGGCAGCGTGAGAAGTCATACCACCACGCTCTGTAAGGATACCCTCTGCAGCGTACATTCCTTTAAGATCCTCAGGAGAAGTCTCACGACGTACAAGAATAACTTTCTTACCTGCAGCAGCCCACTCTTCAGCAGCTGTAGCAGAGAAAACAATCTGTCCTGTAGCAGCACCCGGAGATGCAGGAAGACCTTTAGAAAGCTCAGTAGCAGCATCAAGAGCAGCTTTATCAAATACTGGGTGAAGAAGCTCATCAAGTTTGTTTGGCTCAAGACGAAGAATTGCAGTTTTTTCATCAATAAGACCTTCAGATAGCATATCAACAGCCATTTTTACCATAGCCGCACCTGTACGCTTACCACTACGTGTCTGAAGCATCCAAAGTTTACCTTGCTGTATAGTAAACTCCATATCCTGCATATCGTGGTAGTGATCTTCAAGGTTCTGCTGAATAGTATCAAGCTCTTTGTATAGCTCTGGCATAGCCTCTTCAAGTGAAAGGAAATTAGCTTTACGATCCTCTTCAGAAGTACCGTTACGCTCAGCCCAACGCTGTGAACCAATCTTTGTAATCTCAAGTGGAGTACGAACACCAGCAACAACATC
>DKJY01000057.1 GCA_002454955.1 Bacteroidales bacterium UBA6680 | reverse complement strand
AATACACTAAATCAATATACTATATGAAGTTTAAAACAATTTTTATTCTCCTGGCTATGTTTGCTGTAACAGGGTATGCGCAGCAAAGAGCCGGTGCAAGAGGGAAGATGAGCAGGGAGAATATGCCAAAGATGACGCTTAAAGGTAATGTGATTGATTCAGATACAAAGCGTTTTGTTGAGTATGCAAATGTTGTTCTGTACAGAATGCGCGACTCATCGTTGGTAACCGGAGCAATGACTGATGGAAAGGGACACTTTACACTGAAGAATGTAACCTACGGAAAATACTATCTGGTTGCCGATTTTCTGGGATATCATAAAACCACAATAAAAAATATTCTTATAAAACCTGGTTCACAGCCAGCAAACCTTAAAAACATTGCCATAAAGCAATCAACAATAGCTATGGATGCTGTTGAAGTGGTAGGAGAGAAGGCCGTTGTTGAGTATAAGATTGATAAAAAAGTTGTTAATGTAGATAAAAATATTGCAGCCAATGGTGGTACCGCTGCCGATGCTTTGCAGAATACTCCGGCTGTAGATACAGATATTGAGGGAAATGTAACACTGCGTGGTAGCTCAAGTTTTACCGTTCTTATTGATGGTAAACCATCTATTCTTGAGGGTAGCGATGCTCTTAACCAGATACCTGCAAATGCTATTGAGAATATAGAGATTATAACAAACCCATCGGCAAAGCACGATCCGGATGGTACATCAGGTATTGTAAATATTATTACAAAGCGTAATAAGCTTGAGGGGCTTACCGGAATGGTAAATGCAAGCTATGGTACCGGACCAGATTATGGCGGAAGTGCACAGCTTAGTTACAGAACAGAGAAACTTACTCTGTCAACAGAGTTTAACTATCGTAGTGGCGATAAGAACTTTAATGGAAATGAATATCGTTATAACGGAACCGATAATATAAAGTCTACCAACGATGGTGGACGTAACAGAAGTTTTTCATCGTTTAAGTTGGGGGCAGATTATCTGTTATCTGACAAGAATACACTTGGAGTAATTGGAGGATACAACAGCTTTAGTATTGAGCGCAAGAGCGATGCTGAATACAGAAAGTGGATGACCGGTAGTGATCTTTATGCAAATACATTTAATACATCGCTTGTTGATATGGAGATACCATCGTACAGTATAACTCTTACAGATGAGCATAAATTTGGTAAAGATCATAAGTTGCTTACAACATTCTATTACCGCAGAAGTGAGCTTGATAAGAAGGATGGATCAAGCGTTAATAATATTCTTGGTGGTATACCTGTTGGTAACGATGTAACATCTAAGCAGGATAATACACAAACCGATGCGCGTAACGGATTAAGGTTTGAGATAGATTATGAGCGTCCGTTGGGTAAAAAAGGTAAGGTTGAGGCAGGATATAACCTTAGAGTTGATAATGCTGATATAGATAATAACTCAGTAATAAACAATCAGGGAAGTCCTACAGTTACAGAACTTAGCAATTATAAGTTCGACAGATCTATACATGCGTTATATGCAACATATTCAACACAGTTTTCTAAGTTAGATGTAAAGCTTGGTTTAAGAGGTGAGTATACCGACAGATTGCTTACAACATCAGATAATAACAAATATGATTTTGATAAAGTGGCTCTTTATCCAAGTGCATACTTTACATATAATATATCTAAGAAACAACAGGTACAGGTTAACTACTCGCGCAGAGTAAACCGTCCGCGTGACTTCTTCCTGAATCCTTTGGTATTCAGATCAGACGGGGAGAGTTCATTTCAAGGTAATCCGAATCTTGAGCCTGAGTATGCAAACTCATTTGAGCTTAATTATCAATACAGATTTGGTACATCGTTTATATCTATGGAGGCTTTTTACGGAAAGATAGATAATAAGATGTTCCGTTTTCAGGAGACTGTTGGAGGTAAGGTGGTATCTACCATTAAAAACCTTAATTCCGATCAGCGACTTGGTATTGAGTTAATGGGTGTGGCAAAACTTTTCAGATGGTGGAGTTTGTCTCCTTCGGCAACATTTTACTACTCACGTTTGGAGGAGAATTCAGTTGTTGAGAGTAATAACTGGAATGCACGTTTGAGTAATACATTCAGATTACCAACACAAACATCAATACAGATTGATGGTAGATACAGAGCTCCACAATCTACATTATATGGTGAGAATGCAGAGTCGTATTTTGTTAATATAGCAGTAAGACAGGGTCTGCTTAAGAATAAGGCATCAATAACGTTCAGTATTCAAGACGTATTTAAAACACGTAAAAGAGAGTCGTTCTCTGTTCCTCCAGGAGGATATACAATTGATAGTGAGTTCTATCGTGAGGCACCAATATATAAAGTTAGCGTAAGCTACAGGTTTAATAACTTTAAGCGTAGCAAAGGTAACAGAGGTAGTGGTGGTTCAGAGATGGACTATGGTGACTTTATGTAGTCATAAATATTAGTACACAACCAGTTAAGAGCCCTTTTGTTATTGCAACAAAAGGGCTTTTTGCTTTTATATGAGCATGCTATTTAGTGTTCGGGATATTATAAGATAATTATATAGTATTATCATTAATATTTTGTAAATTAAGTATATAGATAATTAAAACGCATTTTATGAGATTCAGGAACTTGTTTTTTGTATTAATAGCTATTGCTATTATGTTTTCGTGCAAGAAAGATGACGACAACGATAATGATAAGAAGGAACTTCCTACACCGGAGAAGCCTTATATGATTATAGATACGGGAGTAAAGGATTACTATAGTGCAGATGCATTGATATCGGCTCCTGCATCTGGCGAAGCATTCTACGGTCAGGATGCACACTATTCAGGTAATCAACCATCGTACACCAATAATGGCGATGGTACAATAACAGATAATGTAACAGGTTTGATGTGGGCTCAGGATATGGGTGATAAGGTGACGTTCAGTGCAGCACAGGCAAAGGCAATATCTTCTGAGTTGGGAGGATATACGGACTGGAGAGTTCCTACAATTAAGGAGTTGTATTCATTAATTCTTTTTACAGGAAAGGTTATGGGAGAATCTGCCATTGATATGTTTATTGATGAGAACTATTTTAATCAACCACTGGGGAATACATCGGCAGGTGAACGAGAGATTGATGCTCAAACATGGTCGTCGACAGAATATGTTGGGCGTACTATGAATAACGATGAGACGGTGTTTGGGGTAAACTTTGTTGATGGGCGTATAAAGGGCTATCCGAAGTATAAACCGGGAACCACAACGGGCAATACAATGTATGTAAGGCTTGTAAGAGGGAATACATCGTACGGGAAAAATACATTTACTAATAACGGAGATGGTACAATTACTGATAGTGCAACAGGTCTTATGTGGCAACAGGCTGATGATGGTGTATCGCGTAACTGGCAGGAGGCTTTAGCATATGCAGAGGGTCTAACTCTTGCAGGTAAGAGCGATTGGCGTTTACCTAATGCAAAGGAGTTGCATAGTATTGTAGATTATAGCAGATCTCCTCAAAGCACTAATTCACCGGCTATAAGTTCGTTATTCACAATAACCTCAATAGCTGACCCTGATGGGAATAGTGGTCACTATCCGTTTTTCTGGACAGGAACCACTCATCTTGATGGAGTAAATCCTTATAGTGGTGCTGTATATATTGCATTTGGCGAAGGGCAGGGTAAGATGAATGGTAATCTTCTTGATGTGCATGGTGCGGGTTGTCAACGTAGCGATCCAAAGAGTGGTAATAAGAGCGACTATCCTAAATTTCATGGACCACAGGGCGATGTTCAGTATGTATATAATTATGTTCTTTGTGTGAGAGACGTAGATTAGAATGTCTCTTTTTTCCAATTTTTTCAGATCTGCCAAAGGTAGTTTTGTCGTGTAGTATTAATTAAAACAATTTCTGATATGGACAAAATGATTTCTTGGGTAGAGGTACCGTCGTTAGATTTTAATCGTGCTGTTGATTTCTACAAAAAGGTATTACAAACAGAGTTCAATATTATTGATTCTGAGAAGGAGAAGATGGCTTGTTTTATTACTGGCGAAGGGTGCATATTTTATGCAGAGGGTTATAAGCCTTCGCAAGATGGTACAATAGTAAGCTTTAACACTGGTGATAATATTGATGCAGCTATTGCAAGAGTTGAGAAGTATGGTGGTAAAATTGTAACTCCTAAAACAGAGATAGACGCAGAGGGGTATGGCTACTGTGCTCTGTTTATAGATACAGAGGGTAATAAGGTAGGTTTGTACGGAGATAAATAGAGTAGGTATCAGATCTTCCGGTATTTTGAAATGCCGGAAGATTATGTTTTGTATATTTGTGAAAATAGTATAGATGAAGTTTCTTTCGGCCAAACCATCATTATATCTATCTGATTATGTTATCCAATATTGGGCAATAGATAACTGTCTGAATACAGGAGAGGAGTACAGGCATACAATAATACCTACAGGTCTTTCTGAGATAACATTCTATTTTGATTCTGTTCCTGACTCAGATGATAGCAGGCGTATAATTACTGATAGATATATTGTTTCAGGACAGCAGAATAGTTCGTATGATCTTCTGATTAAAGGGCATCTGTCTATGTTTTCTGTAACACTTAAACCATATGCTATTGCCGTACTGTTTGGTATTCCTGCCACAGAGTTTGTAAATAGTAATGTATCGCTTAAAGATGTGTTTTCAGACGATTTTAATATGTTAGAAGATATGCTTATGTTATCTGATAGCTTTGATGATAAGGTTAAGGTGGTGGAGAGGTTTTTGATATACCTGCTTACAGGAAATTGTAACAGCGATATTAAACGTATATCTAAAATAATTGGTACTATTAACAGTTCTGTTGAGGATATCAGGATGGAGAGACTGGCCTCTGAAGCTTGTTTATCTAAGAAGCAGTTCGAACGTATTTTTGCATCGTCTGTAGGGATTACACCTAAGCGTTTTATGAAGATTGTTCGTTTTCAGAAAGCTATTTTCTACAGGCAATTAGATAGTTCTTTGAGCTTAACCAATCTGGCTTATAAATGCTGTTACTATGATCAGTCGCACATGATTAATGATTTTAAAGCTCTCTGCGGATTGACTCCCTCACAATTTTTTAATGTATGTAATCCATATTCAGACTATTTTAATGTATAGCAAATATGTATACCAGATAATGATGTAGTCAGGATATAATATTGTACATCTTTCTTAAGATAAATGTTGGTATTCTATATGGAGGATACATCTGTTTTATATCTAATTTACCACAGTATTGTATGGCTTTATAGTTTGAGAAGAGTTTAAAAGTCTCTTTGCCATGGTATTTTCCCATACCACTGTCTCCAACACCACCAAATGGGAGGTTTGTGTTTAGATAATGTGCCAGCGTGTTGTTTACGGAAACGCCTCCAGAAGAGGTTTTGTTTATTATCTTATCGCTATTAGCTCTCTTTTTTGTGAAGATATATAGAGCAAGAGGTTTTGGATGATAGTTTATATAACCAATAGCTTCATCTATATCGTTAATCTCAATTATCGGGAGTATTGGGCCAAATATTTCCTCTTGCATTACTGGGATATCGTCATTTGTTGGAGTTATTAGGGTTGGTTCAATTTTTAGTTTGTCTTTATTGTATGTGCCGCCATATAATATATCTGAGCCATCAAGGTATCCAATAACTCTTTCGAAATGTTTTTTATTTATAATCTTTGTATAGTCGTCTGAATTTATTGCACCCTTGGGGTAGAATGAGGTTATTACTTTTTTAAATTCATTAATAAAAGCTGTCTTCATGTCTTTATGTATCAGTAGGTAATCTGGAGCAATACATGTTTGTCCGGCATTAAAGCATTTACCAAAGGCAATACGTCTTGCAGCTTTTTTAATATTTACCTTTTTGTCTATTATACACGGACTCTTTCCGCCTAGCTCAAGGGTTACGGGGGTAAGATTATTTGCAGCAGCCTTCATAACAATTTTGCCAACACTAGAACTTCCTGTAAAGAATATATAATCGAATTTTGACTCTAATAAGTGTGTTGTCTCTTTAACTCCTCCTGATTGTACAGTAATGGTGTTGCTATGTTGTGTCTCATTGATGATTTTTTCTATTATTTTAGCGCACTCTGCTGATATCTCAGAAGGTTTTATTGTAACTTTATTACCCGCTGCAATGGCTCCTATTAATGGTATAAATGAAAGTGTTATGGGGTAGTTCCAAGGACTTATAATAAGAACATGACCGTATGGCTCAGGGTATCTATATGCTTTACCAGAGAACAGAAGAATAGGAGAGCTTACTTTCTCAGGCATTATCAGGTCTGGCAGTGAATATATTGTTGATTTAATATCTTTATATATTGGAAGTATTTCACTTGTAAGTGCTTCTGTTTTTGATTTACCAAGATCTTTCTCTAAAGCGCTTATTATCTCTTGTTCGTATTTTTTTATTGTCTTTTTAAGAGATTTTAGTACCGTTCTTCTTGATTTAATCTCATGTTTAATATTGGTATGTTTATTTATTTTACCAGATGTTTTTCTTTTAAAGATCATCTTGATTTGTTGTTTAGTCCATGTTTAAGTTACTAATAACTTATTAGAGTATGAATAACAAATTTGAAAAAAGTTGGTTTTGATATATCAAAAGTAATAGTATTCAGGATTGTTGATTTAGTTTACTGGTGACTTAGTAGAGGTTATAGGTAGAGACTTTGCGGCTGCGTTCAGTTCTGTTCACGAGTTT
>DKJY01000001.1 GCA_002454955.1 Bacteroidales bacterium UBA6680 | reverse complement strand
AAGCTTTGAGAAGGTTATTCTTTCTGCCGTTGACACTCTCCCCGAAACTGTGTAAATGGGATAAAAAAAAAGCAAACACCTAATGGTATCTGCTCTCTATATTTTAAAATTAAAATGGTAAATCGTCGTCTTGCGGTTCAAACTGATTTGCATTATTATTTGCCGCTGGAGGTGCATCATTAAATTGAGCAAAATCCGGCATATCTGGAGGAGGAGTCTCTCCTTGTCCGTTTACAGACATTCTCCAAACCTTAACATCAGTATACCAACGTCCGTTAAATTCTCTACTCTCAATATTAATTGATGCGGTTACTGTTGTTCCTTCCGCAACACTATCCAAATCAACTTTACTATTCCAGTTAGAGATACATACTTTCTTAGGATATTGCTCCTCTGTCTCAATTATAAAGTCTTGTTTTCTCCACTCTCCTCTTGCTGATGTTCCCGATTGCTCAGGTAATTTTTGGTATAGTCTTCCTGTTATTTCCATATCTATTCTAATTTCATCAACAAAAGTATCTGTTTTTTACTTTTTGAAACAGATTTTATTAATAATTTTTTACACTGTTTTTCAACTATCTTGTAAACACCCAACTATTCTCATCAGACAACTCCTCTGAGAAGCGATAATTTTCAACATCAAAGTTTTTTATCTGCTCTACTTCTGTTATTCTATTCTGAATAATGTATCTGGACATTAAGCCACGCGCCTTTTTAGCCGAAAATGAAATAACCTTTAATCTGTCTCCTCGCAACTCTTTAAACTCAGGAGTAACTATTTTTGCATCTATTTTTTTTCGGTTAATAACCTTAAAATATTCATTTGAGGCAAGATTTATTAACACATCAGTCTCTTCACTGTTAATAAAGTCTGTAATACTATCGCCCCAAAATTTGTAAAGAGTATTACCATTACTATTCTCAACCTTACTTCCCATCTCTAATCTGTATGGTAAGATATTATCAAGAGGTTTAAGTATACCATATAAACCTGACAAACTTCTTAGAACATCCTGAGCAAAAAGCACATCCTCTTTACTAAAAGAGTCAATATCAAGTCCCTTATATACATCACCATCAAATACAAATGCTGCAGGACTACCATTGCTTTTATGCCCTATCTTTGTCCATGTTTTAAACCTATCTCTGTTAAGATTCGATAACTTATCGCTTATATTCATCATAGATGCTATTTCTGCAGAACTCTTTGTTTGCATTATCTGAATAAGCTCTTCGGCACGATCAATAAATTGTGGTTGGGTACAACTACTATAATTAACAGATGTAACTATGTCTTTTAATGATTTAGCGGGTGAAATAAGAATCTTCATTATAAATGTTTTTTAAGTAAATCTATCAGTCTATATCAACACTTTAAAATGGAATATAGTTCACTATTCAGTTTGTACTTTTGCAACTCCTTTGTTTTTCCATTTACCTGTAAGGTAATAGATATACGAGCCTATCATTCCAACAAACCATGCAATTGGTATAGCCCACCATATCCCGGATTCACCAATATGATCTGACAGAAAATACGCTATAGGTATCCTTATAATCCACAACGATATTAATGTTATAAACATTGGTATTAGCGTTGCTCCGGCACCCCTTAACACTCCTGTATACATAAACATCATATTAAACAGCAGGTAGAATGAACTAACAATAATAAGATATTCATATCCTATTGAGACAACATTAGCATCATCAGTAAACATCATCATAAGATAGTGTCCTAAGCCAACAGCAACAGCGGTTATAAACAGACAATATATTGTAGACATCTTTATTGTAGCTATAAGCCCTTTCTTTACCCTGTCAAACTTTCCTGCACCAATATTCTGACCTACAAACGTTGCAAGCGCGGCAGAAAAAGCCATTGCTGGCATAGATGCCATTGCATCAATACGGCCGGCTACAGAATATGCTGCAATTACATCAGTACCAAATGTATTAACAATACCAAGCAGAGCCATCATACCAAGGGCAACAAACGTTTGCTGAAACCCTGTTGGCAAACCAATTCTAACAATATCTTTAAATATTGACCAATCAAAATTCAGACTAAACAATCTGAATTTCATAATGTCATGTGTTCTATGAAGGTATACTGTAATTGCAATTAGTCCTACTGTCTGTGATAATACTGTTGCCCATGCAGCGCCCTCAATACCCCATTCAAACACTATAATAAATAACAGATCCAGAAAAATATTCAGTACTGTTGTTCCTATTAAAAACATCAATGGTGTTCTGGAATCGCCCATCCCACGCAGTATAGAACTTGTACCAGAAAATCCAAAGAATACAATCATCCCTCCAAGATATATTCTCAGATACGCTGATGCATTTGGAATGAGTTCATCTGGCAACTGTAGTAGTTTAAATAATGGTTCACAAAATATTATTCCCAATATAGATGTTAATACGGATGCTATAATCAGGAAAATAAATATTGTATCAATGCTCTTTTTAACCTTATCTATATTTTTGGCTCCAAAATATTGGGAAATAACTACAGTACCTCCTGAGCCAATTCCTATAACTAATGCTATAAGAGCATATATAATAGGGAAAGAGGCTCCTACTTCTGCAAGTGCGTTCTTATCTATAAACTTACCTACAATAACACTATCAATTATATTATATAACTGTTGAAAAACATTTGCAATAAACATAGGTATTGCAAATCGCAATATCAATTTTCCTTCCCTGCCATCTGTTAAGTCAATCATTAAATTATCTTACCTCTCTTAATATTTTTATTATAAACTTTGCAGTAACTGCTTTACAACCTTATATGAATTATCTGCAACAACCGGAAGAAATTCCTCAAAACTATTTGTTGCCTCACCGTCAGCTTTATCTGAAATTGTACGAACAATAATAAATGGTATATGGTTCAATGAAGCCACTGTACCAATTGCGGCTCCTTCCATCTCAACAGCATCGCCATTAAGTGTTTCTCTCATAAAAGTACGTCTGCTATTTCCTGACGATACAAAGACATCGCCTGTAAGAATTCTACCAAACCATATCTTATGGTTATCAATTTTACACTTTTGCAAGATATTAAATAATTCTTTATCTGATTTTATTACGTAGAAATCTGAATACGGAATCTCTCCAATCCTAAAGCCAAGATCTGTAGCATCCATATCATGTTGCATTGTATCTGTACTAACAACAATATCGCCAATATTATATTCCGGGTTAATTGCTCCGGCAACACCAGTAAATACAATCTTATTAACATTAAAAGTATCTATAAGTTTCTGACAAACAGCAGAAGCCAACACCTTTCCTACTCCACTTTTTACTATACACACGTGTTTATTAAACAGGTAACCTGAATAGAACGTTACTCCATTCCAGTTTTTCTCAACAATATTTGTTGCAGCATTTAAATAGGCTTTTATCTCCTGATCCATAGCCCCTATAATTCCAATCATCGGCATAAAATTTATACAAAAATAAGAAACCCTCTCACAATTACGGAGAGGGTTTCACATTATATTATAAATGATGTTTTATAATCTGTCAAGCTCAACTGTAAAGTGTCTCATTATAGGAGCTTCCCATTTAATCTCCATTCCTCTGGTTATAGATTCTCTTCTGCTATATACATTCTTAAATGCAGCAGCAATAACATCCATATGGTTATTTGTATATGTGCGTCGTGGAATTGCCAAACGTAATAGTTCAAGCTCTGGATATCTATTCTCTCTAGTTACAGGATCTCTGTCGGCAAGTATAGCTCCTATCTCAACTCCTCTTATACCAGCCTCAAGATAGAGCTCTACACCCAATGTTTGTGCAGGGAATTCCTCTCTCGGAACGTTTGGTAATACTTTCTTAGCATCAACAAATATTGCATGCCCGCCAACAGGACGTTGAAACGGTATACCATACTCCTCTAACTTAGATCCTAAATATTCTACCTGTTTAATACGAGTCTCAAGGTAGTCAAACTCTGTACCTTCATCTAATCCTTGTGCCAATGCATTCATATCTCTTCCGGACATACCTCCATATGTAATATATCCTTCAAACATAATATTAAATGTACAGGCCTTACGATATGTCTCCTCGTCTTTAAATCCGATAAAGCCACCCATATTAACAATAGCATCCTTCTTTGAACTCATTGTCATATAGTCTGCATACTGATACATATCTCTAACAATCTCTTTAATTGTCTTATCAACATAACCTTTCTCACGAGTCTTGATAAAATAAGCGTTCTCAGCAAAACGTGCTGAATCAAACATAACTTTTACACCATATTTTGCTGATAACTCAGCAACAGCTTTTATATTCTCAAGCGATACTGGCTGGCCTCCTGCTGTATTATTTGTAACTGTAACTATTACAAATGGTATCTTATCAATCGGTGTTGTTTTATAAACTTCCTCAAGTTTATTAAGATCTATATTTCCTTTAAAAGGGTGCTCGTTTGTTGTATCAAAAGCCTCATCAATTGTACAGTCTATAGCTTTTGCTTTTCGAAACTCTATATGCCCTTTTGTTGTATCAAAATGTGAATTACCTGGAACAACATCTCCCTCTTTAACTAACGTTGAAAATAGGACATTCTCTGCTGCTCTTCCTTGGTGAGTAGGTAAAAAATAGTCGAATCCTAGAATATTCTTAATAGCATTTTTCATCTTATGGTATGAAGATGCTCCCGCATAACTCTCATCGCCAAGCATTAACTCTGACCACTGACGATCGCTCATAGCTCCTGTTCCAGAATCTGTTAACAGGTCTATAAACACTTGATCGCTCCGCAGATTAAAAAGATTGTACTTTGCCTCTTTAATCCACTCTTCTCTCTCTTCTCTTGTACTGCGGCGGATAGCCTCCACCATCTTAATCTTATACGATTCTGCAAATGGTAAATCCATAGTAATAGATTTTTATTACGTTTTTAATAAATTAGTTATGAAAATCTCGATCTGAACAGATCTGGTTGGTTACAATAGTTTATATACAAAAAGAGTCCCTTTTCTTAATATTAAGAAATGGGTTTACTGGGAACAACATCTTATTACTGTATATAATCATAAAATCTAATTTGCTTAAAAAGCATTAATAGTTAGCATTATACAAATATAAGGTAATTTTAACATAATATACAAGAGGTATAAATACCTAAACACTAGCTCTGTAACACTGCAATTGCAGTGTTATATTATAGCAGATATGCCGATATAGCAAGGATTGAGAACAGTATACTCACAACTCCATTAGTTGTAAAAAATGCAACATTTATTCTGGAAAAATCATTGTATTTAACAATACTGTGTTGATAAATTATAAGAGCTGTATACACTATTGCCCCTATATAAAATAAAATTCCTGTTTCTGAAAAGTATGCTGAAAGCCATATTATCAGCACTGATACTAAATGACTAATCTGTGAAATAGTAAGCGCTTTCTTAGCACCAAAACGGGCAGGTACCGAGTATAAGTTATTATCCCTGTCAAACTCAGCATCCTGCAATGCATATATAATATCAAAGCCCGCAACCCAGGTTGCTACAGCAAAACCTAACAACACAGGAATAAGATCAAACACAGGGTTTACAGTAAGATAACTTCCTACAGGAGCAAGACCAAGACCAAGACCTAGTACGTAATGACATAAATAGGTAAACCGTTTTGTATAACTATAGCCTAATACTACAAACAGAGCAACAAAACTAAGATAAAACACCAAAGTATTAATTAATAATGTAGTAGCACAAAACAGTATAGAGTTCACAATAACAAAAGCAAGAGCTCTTTTACCAGATATTATACCTGATGGTATCTCCCTTTTTGCCGTTCTTGCATTTTTACTATCAATATTTCTGTCAAGGTATCTGTTAAACCCCATTGCTGCATTACGTGCAAACACCATACACAACAATACATATAGCAACAACATATAATCAAAACTACCATTGTTACATATAGCAATAACAAATCCTAATATTGCAAAAGGCATTGCAAATATTGTATGGCTAAATTTTACAAGACTAAAATATTTTAGCATAAACTACTCCTTAATAAGTTTTTGTAACTCCACAAGTAGCGAGCGTTTATTTGAATCAGAAATACCTGGCAACATATTGTTGAGTTTTTCTGATATTCTATCTCTTTCATCAGCAGATATCTCATCAAAACTATCATCAACAACAGAGAAAATCTCAATTCCTGTCTCAAAGTCGCAGGTTGCAAACATATCTATAAACAACATTATATTGTCAGAAAAATCAATTGAATTCTGCCAACAAGAACTAATAATATATTTACACACTGCTGAAAAGCTGTCATCAGTAAGAGCTTTTATTATTACAGGTTTACAATCTTTATTGCGCAAATCGTTTATAAGGTTTATCACTTCAGACTTAATATCATTATCATTGGTATCCCTAAAAACAATCAAAGCCAATTCAAGTAATTCATTGTCGCCTTGTTCTCTTACAAACGTTAATCCTTCTATAATCTTTGTGCTATCTTTTCCTTTTAGTGCTGCTAATGCTTCCTGACGATTCATATATATATCTATAAATATTTATTCAGGAAGCAAAAATAGTAATATTTATTGCAAAAAAACCAAGTCATGAAATCTCATTATTAATTGCAATATTATATTCATTAGTAACCATTATATATAGACAAGCATTAGTTAATATCAACAACTTTAACCTTAGAAACATTACACTTTCACTGCCAATATTGTTTAATTCAAATTGATCTGCTAATAAAACGTTTATATTTCAATCATTTTTTTCGTCACCAAATCATAGGCTCTATAGGTTACTGTTACTAGATATAAGACAATATTGAGTTAACATTTAATCAAAAAATATTGTTTTTATATGACTATTTGTTACTTAAGGGGTTGACTCGAAAAAAAATTACCAGTATATTTAATAATAATTCAATTATTTAAATAACCATTCGGGTATGAAATACAGAACATTCATTATTCTACTTACAATTATCTTTGCAATAATTTCATCATGTAATTGCAACAGAGATGATAGTAGTGAAGATAATTTAGAGAGCGTATTAAGCGAGATTGAAGTAGAGGAGCAGATAGAAAACAATCTGGAACTTGTAAAGGAGATCATATACTCGCTACCATCTCCTTTAGAGACATCTATGATGATAAAAAGAGCTGGGGCAGATTTTACTCCGGAAGTATTAAGTAATGACAAAAAAGTTGAGGAATATGTAACTCTAGACGAGATGTCGCTGGCATTAGGTGTCTATACAACCGATCTAAGCTACGCCAGTCTTTTTGATCAGTCGCAACATATTATCAACTACATGGATGCCTGCAAAAAACTTGCAGAGAATTTGGGTATCTTAAATGTTATAAGCGATGAGGTTGTAAAGAAGCTTGAAGATAATATTAACGATAGAGATGTAATTATTGAGGTAGTGTCTGAAACATTAATGAATACAAATCAGACACTTCAAGATGAGAATAGAACCTCTTTATCGGTTTTATCGTTAATTGGAGGATGGATTGAGGGAATGTATATTGCCACATATCTGTTAGATGAATCTACATCTGAGAAAACTGAGTTAATGGACAGAATTCTTGAACAGAAATTGGCAATGGAGAATGTTTACAGAATTATGCTTCAGTATAAAAATGATGCTCAAATGAGAAAGACATTTAAAGAGCTAAAAGATTTAAAAAGGAGTTTTGATCTGATTGAGGTTAAAACAGAGAAAACAGAAACCAAACATATTGGTGGAAAAGTTATACTAAGATCTGAGAGGAAATTTCATATAAGTGAAAGTGGTTTCAGGAAACTAAAAAAGAAGATTGCAAAGGTTAGAAACAACTTTGTCAAATAAATAACTCCACTAATGAAAACTATGTCGTATAATTCAGCAACTGAAAAATGAAAATCCTATGAAAAGTATATATAGATATGTAATTATCATAATTTTAGCATTATTACACACAACATTTGTATCTGGACAGTGTAAAGAGTTTGCCAAAAAAACATGTAAACCACTACTTAAACCATATTGGCACGATGGTAATTATAATGTAGCAGTATTGTCAGAAGGCGAAAAAGCGGAACTGTATAAAACATTTTATACAGGACAGGAGTATCGTATTGCAATTTGTGCAGAGAAATCGTTAGTTGGCGTTGAGTTTGTTATTAAGAATGAGAATCGTGAAGTTCTCTACTCTAACCGAGATAATGATTTTAGCCCAACCTGGGATTTCACTATTGACGGAACCCAGCAAATTATCATCTCAATAAAGGTTCTGGAGGATAATGATGATAATGTAAAAATGAAAGGGTGTGTAGCAATAATGTTTGGTTTGAAAGAATAATAAATTGTTTTACTTTTACAGAAATCCGGTTCATACCGGATTTTTTATTTATTATCTGTGCTATTATTAACAATAAAAAAATTTATTTTCCGATATTTAAGTAAAATATCAGCAATCAATAAAATGAGGATTTACTACACAAAAATAATATGCTTTGCCTCTATAATAGTTTTTTGGGCATCTACTCAGAACATATTTTCACAAGTATCAGAAGAAGAGAAGATATATAAAAAGATACTTCTAAAGGCTTCTGAAGATGGAGATATTGATGATGTAAATGTTATTCTTGAACAAGGGTACAGCCCTAATATAAACGACAAACAAGGTGTTACACCGCTAATGTATGCGGCACAGAACGGGCATACAGAAATTGTAAAGATCCTACTTAACTATAGTGCCGATGTATTGGTTAAATCAAAAAATGGTATTACTGCTCTGCATGCTGCAGTAAGAACAAAAAGGCATAGAGTAATTAAAATTATTGCCGATTACAAAGGTTCTGTATTAATAAAAGATAAGTATGGCGCAACACCATTACATTATGCCTCAATGATAAACGATCCGGATATTTTACAAACACTTATTGATGCCGGATCTAGAATAAATGAGAAAGATAGTAAAGGAAATACACCACTTTTAATAGCAGCTGAATATGGAAATCTGAAAAATGTTCAGATTCTTGTTCTTTACGGAGCAAAAGCCGCATTAGCAAACAATAATGGTATTACTCCATTAATGATGGCTGCAAATAGTGGTAACATAGAGATTTTTAACATTCTAAATACAGAGAAAAATACAACGCTAAAATCAGAAAAAGGTCACTCATTATTACAATACGCTGTAAACGGCAAAAATCTGGATATTGTAAAAGAAGCATATAAGATTGATACGTCAAGGAATCACGCTTCAGGAAAAGGTATTACACCAATGCTAATATCTAGAATTAATAATAATAGTGATATTAAACGTTTCTTAAAGAATAATGGGGCAAAGTTTAATCCGTATCCTGTATTTTTAACGGCGCATGCCGGTGCTCAAACCTTATGGAGCGTAGATAATTTTGCTATTGGTGCATTTATTGGCGTTTACGAATCTAAATACAAATTAATGTTTGATATTGCCTACCTTACCGAACCTACGTATAAAAGAGTGCTTGTTGAATCTGCCAACAATGTGTTTTTTCAGTATCGCGAAAGAAAAAATATTTTTCAGGTTGGTATAGCCAAAGATTTTACTCTTTTCAGAGGTAATTTTCTTTCGCCATTAAAACTTTTTGTTGGTATAAACGGTGTATATGGTTTTGGTAAATATAGAGGTATTAGCAACAAACCAGACAGTAAGTTTTATTTGGCACCAAAATTTGGAGTACACTATAAAGGTCGTATTGCTGGTATAAAAATTGAATATAACTATTTAGATTATGAAGATAATCTTACTAAAAACAAGTTCTCTGTAAGTATATATGCACCGTTCTTCATAAACAAAAAAAGAATAAAAAAGGAGCGTATTAAATGGCAACGAATGATTAAAAACTAAGGATTGTTAAGTATTTATATCAGTAAAACCAGCATGAATAAAAGATATATTGAGCAACCATACAAGTTACATATGACAAATAAAAAACAGTTATAAACATATGAAACGAATATTAATATATATAATCCCCATTATTTTTACACTACAAAGCTGCGAAGATAAGTTTACATGGGCATCAGAAGTAGACTGCTCTGAATGTAAGTTATCAGAACCCAGCAAAGGAGAATTAACACTTGATATTACAATAAACAGTCAGAATACGAGAGTTCCTATTACAATTTTCAGGGGCGATCCGGTTGAAAAAAATATTATTTCGAGAGATACAACAGAGGTTGGCAAATTTAAAAAAGATCTGAGTCTCGATGTCAGATATACAATTATGGTTAAATATAAAAGTAAAAACAGGATAATTAATGCAGTTGACGGAACAACAATGAAGTCATATAACTTAGAGGGTGAATGCAATATTAATTGTTGGATTGTAAGAGATAAAGCCCTGGATATGAGACTAAAATTCTAAATCATCTTAAAATATAGTATGGATCTTTTTTTAGTATTTGTTGTACTTGTTTTTATTCTTGTTGTTTTATATAATGAATGGCTTGGAGCAGCATTCACATTTATGATTGGTGTAACAGCTCTGGGTGTATTCGGTATTCTTACACCAAAAGAGATTCTTAGCGGTTTTGCCAACGAACAGATAGCGGTAATTATAATGCTGCTATTAATGGGAGAAATTATAAGGCAAACTGGTATGATCGAGATTATTTTCGATCGTATTTTCAGAAATGCCAAAGGATATCGGGGCTTTATGAGCAGAATGATAATTCTTGTATCATCATTCTCTGCATTCCTTAACAATACGCCACTTGTGGCAGTAATGATGCCTTATGTAAATACATGGTGTAAAAAGAATCATATTTCTCCTTCAAAACTTCTTATTCCGTTATCGTTTGCAGCTATACTTGGAGGTACAGCTACTCTTATAGGAACCTCAACAAACCTTATTGTGAACGGTCTTGTAGTTGACCAAAAAATTATTCCGGATCTGCCTGCACTCAACCTGTTTGATTTTGCATGGGTAGGTATACCTATGATTGTTGTTGGTTTTGTATACCTTCTGCTTTTTGGAAATAAACTTCTGTCTGCAAAAGCAGACCCAATGACAGAGTTTAAGATGAATCGCAGACAGTATATTCTGGAAGCTGAAGTCAGACAAAATTCAAACCTTATCGGTAAAACAATTGAGCAATCAGGTATTGATAACATTGATGGTTTATACATTATTGAAGTTATCAGAAATGGTATCACTCTGCCATCTGTGGGATCAGATTTTATTCTTGAAGAAAAGGATATCATCTTCTTTGCCGGACAAACAGACACTATTGCCGATCTTGTAAAATCTAATAGCGGATTAACACTACCAACAGTGGGGATGTTAAACAAAAAGAAACATACTGAGGTTGTTGAAATTGTTATATCACATAACTCATCGCTTATAAATAAGACTGTAAGAGAATCAAACTTCAGAGGTAAATTTGATTCTGCTGTTATTGCTATTCACAGAAACGGAGCCAGAATTACCGGAAAAATTGAGACTATGAAACTAAAAGCTGGTGATGTACTTCTGTTATTTACAGGTGTTAATTTTGATAGTATATCTTCAGATTCAAGAGATTTCTACTTTATTAGCAAGGTTAAAGATTTTCATAAAATAGAGTGGTATAAACTTGTTACCATTTTTGGCGGTACATTCTTAGCTATTTTTCTTAGTGCAATAAATGTATTTCCTCTGTTTACAGGTTTAATAATACTTATTCTTATATTATTAGCAATGGGAGTTACAAATCCTAAAGATTTACCTAAAAAGATTGATTATGATTTGGCGCTTATAATTGTAATGGCTCTAGCATTGGGTACTGCCATGATGAAGTCCGGTGCAGCACGACTGCTTTCCGATTTTATCATTACCGTATTTCTACCTCTTGGTAAGATAGGTTTATTATCCGGGATATATTTTATTACAGCCATTCTAGCTGCATATATAACAAACAAAGCAGCTGTTGCTTTAATTTTTCCTATTGCAGTTACAATGGCCCGAGATATGGGGTTAAATCCTCTTCCGTTTGTGCTAGTTGTTGCTTTTGCCGCTGCTGCAAATTTTATGACTCCAATAGGATATCAAACTAACCTTATGGTATACGGTCCGGGACACTATACCTTTAAGGATTTCTTTAAGATAGGTTTTCCGCTTACAATTATATATATGATTGTTACTGTATCTATCCTCTCTTTAATGTATTTTTAAACTACTTATAATGATTAACCTTGCGATAAAGCTGGCTATTGAAGCAGGCTTAAAAACACTTGAATTCTACCATTCAAAAAACTTAAATATAGAGTATAAACAAGATAGTTCACCACTCACTGAAGCAGATAAGGCATCAAATAAAATAATTACAGATGGTCTTATGAACACAGGCATTCCTATACTTAGCGAAGAGGGTAAAGAAATTCCTTATAACGTAAGAAAAAAGTGGAAAAGATTCTGGCTCATAGATCCTATTGATGGAACAAAGGAGTTCATTAAAAAAAATGGTGAGTTCACAATAAATATAGCACTTATAGAGCACGGAGTTCCTGTTTTAGGAGTAATATACGTTCCTGTAAAGAGAACCCTATATATTGGATCTGAAAACACTGGATCAGTTAAATTTCAAGATATTACCAAATGGAACAATATAGATATTAGTAGTGGTGTAGAGCTTCCGAATAAAACAGTTGAACAAGATATTGTTGTAGGAAGCAGATCGCACAATAACGATAAAACTATACAGTTTATTAAGGATTATTTAAAAGGAAAAGATTACAAAACTGTAGCTGTAGGAAGTTCTCTTAAGTTCTGCTTAGTAGCTGAAGGTAATGCCACATTTTACCCAAGATTAGGACCTACTATGGAGTGGGATACCGGTGCAGGACATGCTATTGCTAAATATGCAGGATGTACAGTATTAAAAACAGATGGTAATGATCTTATATACAACAAAGAGAATTTACTTAACCCACATTTTATTGTTACCAAAAAATAGTTAACCATTACGTGTTAAAAAGCATACAGAGTATTGATTATTTAGTTAATATCTCTATTTTTGCTACCCTTTTATCAATTTTTAATAAAACAATTAACAAAATGATAGATTTTTTATCTTCAATACCCGCTATTGAATGGGTGGGCTATCTGGCCTCAATTACTGTTGCAGTAAGTTTAATTATGAGCTCTATACTTAAATTAAGATGGTATAATTTATTTGGTGCTATTCTTTTTACAACTTATGCTGTAATTATTGGTGCATGGCCTGTTGCTGCTGTAAACGGATTTATTATTATCATTGATACATACTATCTGATAAAACTTTACAACCAAAAAAGCACAATTAAAGTAATTAAGGTTAATAGTGATGATATGTATCTGGCTGAATTCAGAACAATGTTTAATGATGAGCTTAACAATATATTCAGTAATTATAGCAGTATCGACGACAATAATACTCACTGCTATATGCTTCTCAGCGATATGAATCCGGCAGGTTTCTTTATAGGTAAAAAGGAAGGTAGTAATATTAATGTTATTGCAGATTTCGCTCTACCACAATACAGAGATATGAAATTAGGTAGATTCTTATATGCAGATAGCGAATTGTTTAAAAAGATTAATGTTGATACGGTAATATGTACAACCAACGATAAAAAGCATATAACTTATATGACTAAATTAGGCTTTAATAAGGAGAATAATATCTTTGTAAAGTCTGTATAGATATTTTTCTGATTGCATATATTAACTATGCAATCAGTATCTCTTCTCTTTTCTTATTATACCTTTTGCATTGCTGTAGTGCATCGTACCCCAACAACGTTCCAAGTATAAAATCCTCTTCTGGTGTAAGGTTAGTCAACGATTTATGAACAAATGTATCAATTACTCTGATACACTCATCAGCACCAAAGAAAACATTTATCTTATTATCATTAACCACCTGTATTGTATACGAAATTCCATTTGCAAGTAATTTTTGTTCTACAGCATCTCTGTAATCAGTAGATAGTGTATGCAATATTAATTTACGTATACCTTTTTTATACTCATATATGTGATGGCAAAATACTTTCATTTATAACTTATATTACATATTTATATAAAAAGAAAGGCAGCAGTTGCCACTACACAATGCTGCCTTATCTAATTGTTATCAATCAATATACTGTCAGGAATATTCTAGTTTAATTCTGGCTTAATCTGATCACACCAAGCTTTAACTTTATCTTCTGTTTTATTTGATTCATTATCCTCATCAATAACAAGTCCAACAAAGCTATCGTCAACAACAGCAACTGAAGCATCAAATTCGATATCAGAAACTGGTGTTTTACCTATAAAAGTAGCTCCACTACCTTCAATATCATTATAAATTAAGCCTATAGCATCAACAAATGAGTCAGGATATGATTCAGCATCTCCTAATCCGAAGAATGTTATCTTCTTACCTGATAAATCAGCATTTTTCATATCAGACATAGCTCCTTCCCAATCGTCCTGAAGATCTCCGATACCCCACGTTGAGCTTCCTATGATAATATTATCATAATTACCTATGCTTGAAAAGTCAAACTCCTCTACTCTTACAACTTCTGAATTTTCAATATTTGAAGATATTAAACCAGCAACTTTCTCAGTGTTACCAGTAGTAGAACCATACAATATTAGTGTATTTCCCATTTTGAATCTATTTTAATTAATTCTAAATAAAGTTACACTACAAATGTATTGGCTAAATCTAGTATTGTCAATAACCTAAAATGGTGAAAATAGAACTTTATATAATTCAGAATCTATTACTGTAACAGCATGCAAAAATAATATGAATGGATTACCTATTTGCTCCAGACAATTTTACATAAATATGTAATGATATGAATATCAAATTATAAACACATGCAAGGATTCATAATAATTTACACTATACAGATTTATATAGTGAGTTTAGGTTTGCATACCAAATATATAGATATAGCAAAAATGTGGTATAAATAGTGTGTTAATTACACTGCTTTATAAATAAAAAGAGCTGCCATTTGCAGCTCTTAATTATATTGTCTATTCAAAAAAACTCTTCATTCGTTGAAAGAAATTTTTATCTGAGTTATCCGGGTTAGGTTTAAAATTATCGCTTCCTGCAAGTTTCTCTAGAATTTTCTTCTCTTCAGAAGATAGTTTCTTAGGAATCCAAACATTTATATTCACAAGAAGATCTCCTCTACCGTATCCATTTACATCTGGTACTCCTTTTCCTCTTAATCTAAGTATCTTTCCTGGTTGTGTTCCTGATTCCAACTTAATTTTAACCTTTCCATCAACAGTAGGTACCTCAACCTGACCACCTATAGCTGCTTCAGATACACTTATATAAAGGCTATATATAAGGTCATTTCCATCACGAACAAGTTCAGGATGTGGCTTCTCTTCAATAACCACCAAAAGATCACCATTTATACCTCCACGGCGCGCAGCATTACCTTTGCCTGAAACAGACATTTGCATTCCTTCTGCAACACCTGCGGGAATATGTATATCAAGAACCTCTTCTCCTTTTACAATACCCTCTCCTGAACATTTCTTACACTTATTCTTTATTATCTTACCATCACCGTTACATGTAGGACATGTAGATGAGGTTTGCATCTGTCCAAGAATTGTATTCTGAATTCTGATAACCTGACCTGAACCATTACAAGTATCACAAGTACTGTGCGAACTATTTCCTTCTGCTCCAGATCCATCACAAGAGTCACACTTTATATACTTGTTTACCTTTATCTTTTTATCTGCACCTTTGTAAATCTCCTCAAGATCAAGCTTTACCTTTATACGCAAATTAGACCCTTTATTAACTCGTCGTGACTGTCCTCTTGATCCTCCGCCAAAGCCTCCGAAACCAAAGTGTCCACCAAAAATATCTCCAAATTGTGAGAAAATATCTTCAATATCGCTAAAGCCACCAAAGCCTCCGCCACCAGTTGCACCACCCATTCCTGCATGACCAAACTGATCGTATCTGGCACGTTTATCTCCGTTACTAAGAACTTCATATGCCTCTGCTGCCTCTTTAAATTTCTCTTCAGCTTCAGCATTATCCGGATTTTTATCCGGATGGTATTGTATAGCCTTTTTACGATAGGCTTTCTTTATCTCATCGGCAGTAGCATTCTTCTGAACACCAAGAACCTCGTAATAATCTCTCTTTGCCATAATTAAAAATTAAGACTATTCGCCAATAACAACTTTTGCGTATCTAATAACTTTGCCGTTAAGCTCGTAGCCATTCTCTATAACATCAACAATTTTTCCTTTTAGCTCTGGTGTTGGCGCAGGAATTTTTGTTATAGCTTCATGAATATCTGTATCAAACTCTTTATTCTTTACATCTATCTGACTTACTCCTTTTGCTTTAAGAAAGTCTTTAAACTTATTGTAGATAATATCAATCCCCTCTTTATTTGCTTTACTATCAGGATTAGACTCATCAAACTTCATAGCATTCATGGCTCTTTCAAAATCATCAAAAACCGGAAGAATTTCTTTCATAATACTCTCTCCGGCAGTATTCATAAGGTCCATTTTCTCCTTTAGAGTACGCTTACGATAATTATCAAAATCAGCAGACAGTCTTATATATCTATCCTTAAAATCTACATTTACCTCAACAACTTCAGGTTCTGCTTTCTCTTCTTTACTCTCCTCTGCGTTTTCCTCTTTAGCATCTGCAGTATTCTCTGTCTCCTCTGCTGTTACAGGCTCTTTCTCTTCTACCTGCTCTTCAATATCTTTTTTATCTTTCTTCTTAACCATTATATGTAAATTTTTGCCAAGAGCATATCAATAACTTTGCCACTCAATATTAATATGACAATATGACACTAATTTTTAATCAACACGTGTTATTTTTGCACCCAGAGCATTTAATCTGTCATCAATGCACTCATACCCCCTGTCAATCTGTTCTATATTATATATAACACTCTCACCTTGGGCCGATAATGCAGCAATAAGTAGTGCTACACCTGCTCTAATATCTGGAGAGGTCATCAATGTTGATCTAAGCTTTATCTCTTTATTATTACCAATAACAGTTGCTCTGTGTGGATCACATAAAATTATCTGTGCCCCCATATCTATAAGTTTATCAACAAAAAACAGTCTGCTCTCAAACATCTTTTGATGAATCAACACACTCCCTTTTGCCAATGTTGCTACAACAAGTAAAACACTAAGTAAATCAGGCGTTAAACCAGGCCATGGAGCATCAGCTATAGTCATAATAGATCCATCAATAAATGTCTCTATTTGATAGCTATTATGCTTTGGTATATATATATCGTCACCCTTTCTCTCAACTGTTATACCCAGTCGTCTGAAAGCATCTGGTATCATGCCCAAATTATCATAAGATACATTCTTAATTGTTAGTTCTGAGCCTGTCATTGCTGCCAAGCCAATAAAACTTCCAACCTCAATCATATCAGGTAACATTGTATGTTCGCAACCCTTCAGTTTCTCTACACCTTCAATAGAAATAAGGTTTGATCCTACTCCAGATATGTTAGCCCCCATACCTATCAACATTTTACACAACTGTTGAATATATGGTTCACACGCAGCATTGTATATTGTTGTTTTACCTTCTGCAAGAACTGCTGCCATAATTATATTTGCCGTACCAGTAACAGAGGCTTCATCCAGCAACATATAACTACCTTTCAGCTTCTGCGCTTCTACTTTATAGAAGCCTGTCTCGCTGTCATATATAAACTGTGCACCTAACTTTTGCATTCCTACAAAATGAGTATCCAGCCTTCGTCTGCCAATCTTATCACCTCCTGGTCTTGGTATATATCCCTTTCCAAAACGCGCAAGCAGTGGTCCTACAATCATTATACTACCTCGTAATTTAGCACCCATACGACTAAATTCTGCCGAGTTCATAAACTCTATATCTATCTCATCTGCCTGAAATGAGAATGTATTTTTATCGAATCTGTGAATTTTTACACCTAATGCACCTAGTAGATCTATAAGTTTACGGATATCCTCAATATCCGGCACATTATGAAGTATTACCTTTTCTGGTGTTAATAAAATGGCACACAATATTTGCAAAGCTTCATTCTTTGCTCCCTGTGGCACTATTTCGCCACTAAGAGGGCGTCCACCCTCTATTATAAATTTCCCCATTATCGGAAATTATTTTTTATATCTATTCTTCTTTTGTCTGTTTTTAGGTCTGTGAGAATGTTCTTTCACATCCTGAAGCACAAGAGTCCCAGGCTCTATAACAATTTGTCCATCAGAAATATGCTCCAGGTCACCAAATATCATTTCATCTGTTACTGCATCCTTATTCCACATCAGATACGATTTCTTCATATGGTTAGCAATAACAGTAATAAGGTTTATTCTGCGCTCCGGCTCTTCAATATCAGAAACAGCATCAATCATCTTCTGAATACCAATACCATAATGACGGTATCGTCTGTTTTTCTTTTGATACGGAACCTTATCTGGTTTTTTGTCAAAATCAGCAGGATCTGGCAGTTCATATGGATAGTCGATATCAAGCTTAAATTCAGACATTATAGCAAGGTGATCCCATAATTTATGTTTAAAATCACTAACATCGCGAAGATGAGGATTCATATTACCCATTATTGCAATAACCGCTTGCGCTAATCTATTACGCTCGTCTCTGTCTTCAACTGAAACAACGTAGTCAACCATGTTCTGAATGTTTCTTCCATACTCAGGAAGAACCAGCTTCTTTCTACTTGTATTATAATCCATATCTCTATTTAATCTGGAACATTTCTTATTATTATAAAAGATTCAGTTTTTATGAACACACAATCTGTACAAAACATTAAGATAGAATAATATAATTGTGTTTTCAATAAACCAATATGCAAATATAGATATAATAACCATATTTACATAAACATTACTAATTCTTAACTACTTTAAGTTTAGCAAATTTTAGTAATAATGTTTTTGCACCACAACTGTTAAACACAATCTTTAACTTAACATTAGCTCCCTCGCCTTCAATAAGTTCAATTTTACCTAAACCAAATCGCTCATGAGACACTTGTTGTCCGACTTTATAATTTCCGGTTTCAGTAATAGATTCAGTAACTGAAGAGTTGCCTATTTTAGATAGTTTCCGATTAGACAAGGGTACTTTGTCAACAACATCTATTGATGGTTTAGAATTTCTGCTTTTCTTATTATTAAATGATTGAAACGTATTCTGTTTGCTACGTGCCTTCTCTTCATAATATCTATCCGGATCAAAAACATCATTGTCATTATCTGGCATATCAAGAAATCGTGAATCGATCTCATTAATAAATCTACTTGGATTACATGGTGTTGGTGTACCAAACTTATACCTGGTCTGTGAATACGATATATAAGCACGCTTCTCTGCTCTTGTTAAAGCTACATAAAACAAGCGTCTCTCTTCCTCTACATCATCCGGCATAACCATGCTCATTTTAGATGGAAAAAGATCCTCTTCTAAACCAACCAAATACACATGCTTAAACTCCAGACCCTTTGATGAGTGAACTGTCATTAAGGTAACTTTATTATCGTCATCTTCAGAATCATTATCAGCATCGGTAAGTAACGATACATTCTCAAGATATTTATCAATGGTTACCAATTCCACCTCTTCTGTTTTATTTGATTCTTCAAACTCCTTTATACTGTTAAGAAGTTCCTGAAGGTTCTCATAACGAGCTATATTATCAGGTGTTTTCAATGTAAAAAACTCCTTCAATATTCCTGTTTTTTCAGCAATTTCAAGAGCAAACTCGTACGCAGGCGTTGTCTCAAATTTAGCCATAAATCCAGTAATAAAGTCCCTGAACATATTGAGTTTACTTATTGCTCCTTTGTTTAAACCTATATCTGTACTGCCCATGTGTTCTATTGCATCCCACATAGGTGCATTAAGATGATTTGCAAATGCAGTGAGTTTTTCCAGAGTTGTTTTTCCAATACCACGCGCAGGATAGTTAATTATTCGCTTAAAAGCCTCATTATCCTTGGGGTTTATAATATATTTATAATATGCCAACAGATCTTTCACCTCTTTTCTGTCATAAAAAGATAAACCTCCATATAGTCTGTATGGTATATTTTTCTTGCGTAAAGATTCCTCAAATATCCTCGATTGTGCATTTGTTCTGTACAAAACTGCAAATTCACTATATTGCATCTGTTCAGAGAATACATTATCCATAATTGACGAAGCTACAATGTAGCCCTCCTCTTTATCTGTAAGTGTACGAGAAACTTTTATCTTCTCTCCTACTTCATTCTCTGAAAACACCTTTTTCTGAATCTGTTTATCATTCTTGGCAATAATACTATTTGCCGCATCAACAATATTCTGAGTAGATCTGTAATTCTGTTCAAGTTTAAACAGATTATATTGTGGGTAATCGTTCTTAAAATTAAGAATGTTCTCTATTTTAGCTCCTCTGAAAGAGTAAATACTCTGAGCATCATCACCCACAACACATACATTACTATGCTGAGCAGCAAGTTTTTTAACAATAAGGTATTGTGAATAGTTGGTATCCTGATACTCATCAACCAATATATAACCAAATCTTTTCTGATACTCTTCAAGAACAGACGGATTATCTCTGAATAGTATATTTGTGTTAAGAAGAAGATCATCAAAATCCATTGCATCACACTGTTTCAGTTTTGCTGCATATCTGGTATATATCTCAACTATTGCTGGCATTCTTGCTGCAGCATCGTGCGATTGAGCAACCTCATTTTGTCTGTATGCTTGTGGTGTAACCAGATTGTTTTTTGCATTAGATATTCTTCCTAATACACTACCCACTTTATATACAGACTCATCAAGTTTAAGGTCTTTTATAATACTTTTTAACAAGCTCTTGGAGTCTGTAGTATCATAAATGGTAAATTTAGATGTATAACCTATAGCTTCAGCTTCAACTCTAAGTATTCTAGAGAATATTGAGTGAAATGTACCCATCCAAAGATATTTTGCAGCTTCCTCGCCAACAATATTTGCGATACGCTCTTTCATCTCTTTAGCAGCTTTATTAGTAAATGTAAGTGATAGAATTTTTCCTGGCCTTACACTATTATTAAGCAAATGAGCTATTCTGTATGTTAACACACGTGTTTTTCCTGATCCTGCACCTGCTATTACCAATGCAGGGCCATCTGTTTTAACAACAGCGTCGCGTTGCACACTATTAAGTTGATTAAGATAATTCACTACAAAAATATTTTTGTGTTACACATTAAAACCATCAAAATTACAATCATACATTAACCTATACAATCATAAAAGGTATTTTTTATTCACATAGCATTAAGTTTTAAACATAATAACTAAACAATAATATACAATATCAAATGATTACAATTATGAGAATAGACTTTAACAGTTAAAATAATTATATTTGTTGTACGTTATTCATAATATAATTAATTTCGGTGTCACTTAAAAACAGAACACGAACAACCAAACAACAATATTAATGAGAAAGTCAGTATTCATAATAATCATCCTGTTAACCATATCGATAACCACAAAATCTCAGGTTACAAGTTCAACCAGAGATGCTGCTGTATTAACAGAGTACGACGTTAAAAATGATATTACGTACTGGGCTTTCAGTCAAGATAGTATATTTGTTTTCTTTTCAGATGCAACTTCGCCAAAATTGGGTTCTATAACTGTTAAAAACCCGAATAGTATTCCTGCTCAGTTTGATTGGTTTAAATTCAACGATCTTAATCTGAAATTTGAATCATACAAAACAACAAATGGTGTATCTGAAACCACTGAGAATGACCTTGAAGCAGGAGGATATAAAATCATTATTAATGATGGTATAAACGACAGAGATACATTATCTTGTTGGGTATTTATTGATAAATTCAGAATAAAAAGAATAAAGGTTAATTCAACCTGTACTTATCTGAACCTAGAACCTCTTACAATTCCTGGAATAGCTGAGCATTATAACTATTATGATATTAAGCGTAGCTCTATTTTGCCACTGAAGATTGATAATGGCGAAGCTTCAATGCAATCTATAAAATGGGAGTCTACAGAATCTGGTATAATTAAAGATGTTTCGCTATTCAGACAGAGCATATCTAATCCTGCTCCTATTAAGAATTCAAAATACAAAGTGTCGCTTAAAGATGTTTTTGGCAAAGAAGCCAGTTCTGAGACCGATGAAGTTATTGGTATTGCCTCAATTGCTGCATTAAAATTAACTCTGATTCAGAATAAAGACAGAGACGATGAAGATACTAAGGATATAAATCTTACTAACGACACTAAAACTAATGACGGAAATGAGTTCAAAGGGGAAGCTCCGGTTTATATAAATGTTGAGAACAGTTCTGAAAACTCATCTATTTTTAAATGGAGTTTTTATAATGATATTAATCTAAGATCAGGATCAGATAGTATTCTGTTATCTTCTACAGATGAGACTCCTTCTGTTGATAACTTCTTTTATACTCCTGGAAAATATAAGGTAAAGCTAATAACCGAAAATATACATGGATGTATTGATAGTGCCGTTTACAACAATATAAAGATCGATTCATCTCTTATAAAGAAGGATCACCTTCCAAATGTTTTTACTCCAAACGGAGATGGTATAAATGATGTTTTTAAAGTAAAATCTTCAGAAAAAGATAACGTTAAATCTTTAAAAGATTTTTCCATTAATATATATACAAAAAATAGCAAAAAGGTATATTCATTCTCAGGAAACTATAAAGATTGGGAAGGATGGAACGGAAAAAGAGATAACGATGGAAGAGAGATGGATAGTGGCATATACTACTTTACTATTGAAGCTACAGGTTGGGATAAAAGATCATATAAAGGCAAATCTGTAACAGGATATATATACCTCTATAAATAGATTTTACCAAAAAACCGACAACTCACAATTTTTATTATACTCAAATCCAATTATCTTTCCTATTTTTGCGGAAAAATTTATACTGTGGGAAGAAAAAGGAAAAAATTGCCTCTGTTTGAGAACGTAACAATAAGCGATGTTGCAGCAGAAGGAAAGGCAATAGCTAAAATAGATGATATAATAATATTTGTACAACAAGCCATCCCTGGTGATATTGTAGATCTTCAGATTACAAAAAAGAGGAAGAAATACATGGAAGCTATGGTTGTTAAGGTACGTAAATATGCCGATAACAGAGTAGAGCCGTTCTGTTCTCATTTTGGGGTATGTGGAGGATGTAAATGGCAACAGTTACCATATGCCGACCAGCTTAAATACAAACAAAAACAGGTTGAAGATACTCTGACACGAATAGGTGATCTTCAATTACCTGAAATAACTCCAATAGCAGGTTCGGATAAAACAGAGTTCTACAGAAATAAAATTGAGTTCACATTCTCAAATAAAAGGTGGTTAACCAAGGAAGAGATATCAAGTGATGATGATATTAAGCAGAGTAATGCCTTAGGTTTTCATGTACCAAAGATGTTCGACAAAATTGTTGATATTAATAAATGCTATCTACAGACTGATCCATCGAACCAGATTAGAGATTTTATCAGAGAGTATGCTTTAGGTAATAGTTTAACATTCTTTGATATAAAAAACCATGAAGGATTTCTCAGAAACCTAATCATAAGAACATCAACCACTGGGGATCTAATGGTTATTTTAGCAATGTATCATGAAGATAAAGAAAAAAGAGAGAAACTTCTTGATGCACTTTATAACGAGTTTCCGCAGATTACGTCATTGCTATACGTAATAAATGGTAAAGCAAACGATACTATAACAGATCAGGATATTATTACCTACAAAGGTAATGATCATATTTATGAGCAAATGGAAGGCCTTAAATTTAAGATTGGCCCAAAGAGTTTCTACCAAACAAACTCTGAACAAGCTTATGAACTTTATAAGATAACAAGAGATTTTGCCGGGCTTACTGGTAACGAGATTGTTTACGATTTATATACTGGTACAGGAACAATTGCCAATTTTGTTGCAAGGCAGAGTAAAAAAGTTATTGGTATAGAGTATATTCCAGAAGCCATTGAGGATGCTGATATAAATTCTGCAAACAATAGTATTAATAATACAACGTTCTTTGCTGGAGATATGAAAGATGTTTTAACAGATAGCTTTATTGCTAAGCATGGTGCTCCTGATGTAATAATCTGTGATCCGCCAAGAGCAGGAATGCATGAAACTGTTGTGAATACAATTCTTAATACCTCTCCTAAGAGAATTGTTTATGTTAGTTGTAATCCGGCAACTCAGGCAAGAGATCTTAAATTAATGAACCATATGTATAAAATTACCCGCGTACAACCTGTTGATATGTTCCCGCATACACACCATGTTGAGAATGTTGTTCAATTAGAGATAATAGACAAATAATACTATAACATAAAGTTAAAAAAACTTAAAACCTGCGTTAACCCAGTGTTTACGCGGGTTTTTACTTGTCCGCAAACGAACACCTACTGATCAGTAGCGTTCAACAATTTATTTACCCACAAAAGCTTTTTTTATATAAAAAACTGATTTAAAATTACTTAAAAATTGTGGCACAATAAATGATCATTGATCTGACGTAAATATGTTACAAAAGTGTAAATAGATTTAAAGTTTAAACCCCGTAATGTGATTTATTATGAAAACAAAAAATTTGATCATGTCAGGTATTATGATGTTATTCATAACTACATCATACGCATTAAACATCAATAATTTAGACGAAACTAAAGGTTCTGTAACGCATGCTGTATCAAATAGATCATCAGCATTACCATTTATATTGAATTACAATACAAATGAGGATATATCAGGATGGATATCTGTATTAAAAACAGATCTTTCATTTGAGAAAGAGATGAGTATTGAGCCATGGATGATAAGACATGAAGAGACATTGATTGAAGATCCGGTGTTAACTCTTGAAAAGTGGATGTTTAATCATGATGAAACTGATATAGATGATGAGCCACTGAAGTTAGAACAGTGGATGATAGATTGGAAAAGGTAAATAATAATAATAGTAAAAGGAAAGATAGTCTAAAAGGGCTACAAAAAAACATCCGTTTGATAGCGCGGATGTTTTTTTTATAAAAAAAAGCTCGCTAAAAGCGAGCTCTAAATTCTTATAATTTTTTACTACTCTGCACTTATTGCCTCTACTGGACAAACATCAGCACATGCACCACAATCCGTGCAAGTATCTCCGTCAATCTTATAGATATCACCCTCAGAAATAGCCTCTACTGGACACTCATCAATACAAGTTCCACATGCTGTACAATCATCACTAATTACGTAAGCCATGTTTTGAATTTTTATGTTAAACTTTTAATTAAACCTCAATACAAAGTTAGCTTCAAAATCAGAATTTACAAAGATTTTAGAATTTATAAATGAATAAAAAAACTATATAAAATATTTCTAAATAAGCACATAACCACAAAAAGTCAGATTTTTTTATTATCACTAAGCAACTTTATTGTGAGCCACGCCATATTAGAAACAGATACTTCTAATGATCTCTCATCAAGAATAAAATTAGGCGAATGTAATTTATTATTCATCCCAACACTCTCGCTCCCAACACCAAATCTATAAAATACAGATGGATACTTTTGCGAAAAGTAAGCAAAATCTTCCGCCGTCATTCTTTTATCCATGGTTAAAACAGAGTCTTCTCCCAGAAAATCTTTAGACAATTCCGATAAAATATTTGTGTACTTCTTACTATTTATTAGTGCCGGATAACCTTTCTTTATCTCCACATTACATGTAGCTCCCATTGAACTACTAATGGACTCACACATTTTTACTATATGTTCATGTGCATCACTTCGCCACTCTTCATCCATAGTTCTAAATGTCCCCTGCATATTTACCTCAGAAGGAATAATATTTGTTGCTCCAAGTCCCTCAATTCTACCAATTGACAATACTGTTGGAATTCTGGTATCGGCACGTCGGCTTACAATCTGCTGCAAAGCAACTACTATATGCGATGATATAAGAACTGTATCTATTGTACGATGCGGCATTGCACCATGTCCTCCACCACCAGATACAGTAATATAAATCTCATCGCATGACGCCATATACCTTCCTGAACAGAAACCAACCTTTCCTGTCTCCATTTCTGGTAATACATGTTGCCCAATTATCAACGATGGTTCTCCTTTATCAAATATACCCTCATCTATCATCAGTTTTGCTCCTCCCGGTAGTAACTCTTCACCTGGTTGAAATATTAAATACACAATCCCGTTCCAGTTATCGCGCATTGCATTAAGAATCTTTGCAACACCTAATAACGATGCTGTATGTGCATCATGACCACATGCATGCATTACACCCTCATTTACTGATTTAAACTCAAGTCCGGTATCTTCTTTTATTGGCAATGCATCCATATCTGCTCTAAGGGCTATAATATCACCTTCAGAATCCTTTCCTGTTAATATAGCTACTATACCTGTTCCTGCAATATTCTTCTTATAATCAATTCCCAAATTACTAAGATAGTTACAAACAAATTTACTTGTATTTATCTCTTTAAACGACAACTCCGGATTTGCATGCAAGTATCTTCTAAGATCAATAATCTCTGAAATATTATCTGTAACTAAACGCTGTATATTCTCTTTTATATTTTGCATAAAGCAGTAATATTATTTACTCAAAATTAATTTTAAAGCAGCAATAAGCATCAATATACCAAAACCTTTCTTTAAATAAACAGGAGATATCTGAATTGCCAACTTCGATCCATAGAAACTCCCAACAACAAAAGCTACAACCAAAACAGCAGCAAACTTATAGTTAACATATCCCATCTTATGGTAATTCATTACAGCCAAAAAACCTATTGGGAGTAATAACACTGCCAAACTTGTACCCTGTGCGTTATGCTGCGATAAACCTAAAACAAATATTAGTGCAGGTATAATTACGATTCCTCCACCAACACCAAAAAGGCCACCAACTAAACCCGCCAACAAACCTATAATAATAAGTATAACTAATTCATATACTCCCATATCAATAATATAATTACATACTAAACTAATAAAAATAGTATTTATCTCATTTTATTTCTGATAAATACATATTTTATTCATTTTTGCTTAAATTTGTAGACACAAATATAGTCTGCTATTGACTTTTTTACGTAAAACAATTAGTTTTACATTAAATGTTAATAACTAAATAAATATATATCAAGAATATTTACATAAGTAGGGCATGATTAAAATGATTTTATAAATACCCTGGTCAAATGGTAATTATAAGATTATGTGATATATGTCTGGTAACTACAAAATAAATTATTACACATGAAAAGATTTTCTTTAACAGTAGTTTTAATACTTGCAATGACAAGTCTGATATTTGGACAAGCTCCAAAAGGAAAGATTAAATTTAAAGAAACAGTACATAATTTTGGTAAAATAAAAGAGGAAGCTGGTAGTGTTACTCATAAATTTGTTTTCAAAAACAATGGCAAAACTCCTATTGTTATAAATCACGTTCAATCATCATGTGGATGTACAACACCACAATGGTCAAAGACACCAATATTACCAGGTAAACAAGGTTTTATTGAAGCTACATATAACCCTGCATACAGACCAGGTCCGTTTAGCAAAGCCATAACAGTAATGTCTACAGCTGAAACATCAAGAGTTGTGTTAAGAATTACCGGTGATGTAACTCCCAGACCTCGTACAATAGAGGATGATTATCCTAGATTATTAGGAAAAATAAGAATGCGTACAAACTACATTCCTTTATACACATTGAAAAGCGAAGAGGTAAAAACGGATACTATAGTTTATGTTAATGTTTCAAATAGCGACGTTTCTGTAAACTTTAACCATATACCTAATCACATGACAATTAAGCGTGTTCCTGAGGTAGTTAAAAAGGGAGAAAAAGGGAAATTAATATTCACTTACGATCCAAAGAAGAAGAATGACTGGGGTGCTGTAAGAGACAATATAACATTCCGTTTTGATGGAGATAGAAATACTCATATGCTTATTATTACTGCAAATATAAAAGAGGATTTCTCATCACTTTCAAAGAAAGATTTAGCCAATGCGCCAAAGATAGTTTTTAATAATGTTGTTTATAACTTTGGTGAGAAGAAACAAGGTGAAAAAATTGAATACGCATTTGAATTTGAAAACACAGGTAAGAAGAACCTTATAATAAGAAAGGTTAGAGCAACATGCGGTTGTACTGCTGTCTCTCCAAGCGAGAAAGTTATTAAGCCAGGACAAAAAAGTAGCCTGAAGGCAATCTTTAACACTTCTGGTAAAAGAGGAAATCAGAATAAGAGTATTTATGTGACTACAAACTCTCCTTCTAATCCTGTTGTAACACTGCGATTCAAAGGAAAAGTAAATCCAAAAGATCAGATATAATTCCTTGAATTTTAAGATATTTAAGTCGCCAAATATGGCGACTTTTTTTATGCCTTTTTTCTAAATCTACGTATTCTATATTTTGCATTTTGTACCTTTATCTTATAGCATAATGTTTAAAACTTACAGGTATGAAACAATTAAAGAGTATACTTATACTTGGTGCTGGGTTATCTTCAACCACATTGATAAGATTTCTAATTAAAAACTCAGAGAAATACGATTGGACTATTACTGTTGCAGATAAAGATATAGATACAGCCAAAAGAAAAACTAATAATCACAAAAATTCAGAGGTTATAAAAATTGATATAAATGATTCTAAACTCTTGTCTGAGGTAGTAAAAAAAACAGATGTTGTAGTATCTATGCTCCCTGCCTTTATGCATCCAAAAATAGCCAAAATATGCCTTAAGTATGATAAACATCTTGCCACAGCGTCATATTTGTCAGATGAGATAATTCAAATGAGTAGTGAGATAAAACGTAAAAATCTTTTATTCTTAAATGAACTTGGAGTAGATCCCGGACTAGATCATATATCAGCAATGATAATAATTGATAAAATAACGAACAGTGGCGGAACAATACTCTCATTCCGCTCAGATACAGGTGGGCTTATAGCTCCTGAATTTGATGATAACCCGTGGAATTATAAATTCACCTGGAACCCAAGAAATGTAATACTGGCAGGATATGGTACTGCTAAATATCAGGAAGAAGATCAAGTTAAATACATACCATATAGTCAAATATTCAATAGGGTAGCTAAAACCACAATAAAAGAACTTGGCAATTTTGAAGCATATGCCAATCGTGACTCTATTAAGTATATTGAAAAATATAACCTTAAAGGAATAAAAAGCATTATAAGAGGAACCTTGCGCAAAGAGGGCTTTTGCGAAGCCTGGAATATATTTGTTCAGCTTGGTATGACAGACGATTCATATGATATTATTAATAATAATAATACATCATTAAGAGAGTTTACAAATAAATTTCTTGCTTATCACAAAACTGAAAGTGTTGAGAAAAAGTTTAAGGCCTTTATTAAACGTTATACATCTAACAATATTTATAACAAGTTTGAGTGGCTGGGTCTGTTTTCTGATAAAATTATTCCACTAAAACATGCAACCCCGGCAGGGGTTTTACAATGGTTACTACAAGATAAATGGCATCTTAATTCTGAAGATAAAGATATGATTGTTATGCAACATCAATTTGTATACAAGCAAAATAGAACAACTAAAAAATTAATATCGTGGATTTCTGTAAAAGGAGAAGACTCTGAGAATACAGCAATGGCTTTAACTGTAGGAATGCCTCTGGCAATTGCTGTAAAACTTCTAATGACAAATAAAATTAAAATACGAGGAGTACATATACCTACTATTCCTGAATTATATAAACCTATAATGAAGGAGTTAAATAACGAGGGGTTGTTTTTCAGAGAAGAAATTACAAATATTAGCTAATGAATAAAACATTGTATTACATAAACATAAATAAAAGCACTGTATAATTGACCATATATTATACCTAAAATATTTTATTTTAATCAATTGGTAAATGATTATATATTTGTATTGTGTTTTAAATTTAATCAACCTACAAAATATTATATGTTAAATATTTGAGCACAAAAACATAACTTAACCAAAATGCTTTAATACACAACGTTACTAGTTACAAATGCGTAATGCTAAAAATATTACAAAAATTATACATATAATATATATCGCGTTTAATTCATCAGGTCTCATACCAATTCCTGATAAATGGAATCATATATTAAACAATGGGGTTGGTAACTTTACTTCTGAGAGATTATTACTAAAGTTAATTATATACCAAATACCCATCTTTAAAACATTTTCTAATGTAAACGTAAGGAAGAGTTTATACAAGAAGTATGCTATAACAGATTCATTAATCTGTTACAGATCAAAGAATCAATGTATATAATTGTATAAAATTATTATTCCAAATACAAATGTTTTATTATAAAATGACACAAATGAAGAGAGATACAGATATAATTAATCTTAGTTACGAAAAAAGAGTCAGATTGATTGAGTTATTGTATGAGATAGAGGAGATCCTTCCAAAAAAACCAATATTAACACCAAAAGAGAGAAGAGACATATCATCTATGGGGATAAAAAGACAGATGTTTGCTGAAAATGTATTAAGTGTCTGCATTGAAGATAAAGATAAGATACCATATTTTGATGACATAGAACACTTAAATGAGTCGCTTTTAAATACTTTAACATATAAAGAGATTATAAAAAAGATGGAGTTCACCTCCAGAATAGTAAATGATCTTTATATTCTTGAAGGAGCAAAAACAAGTAAAATAGCAAAAACAATTAAGAAAAAGCTGGAAAGTCTTACTATCATATACAGCAATATTGAATCAACATTAAATAAGATACAGTAACCTCCCAAATTGGGAGGTTACCTCCCTACTTTATAACTTCTTTAACAATATCAGCTGCATCATTAAGTGTTATTGCAGAATGCACCTTAAGTCCCGAGCTCTTTATTATTTCGGCTCCTTCCTCTGCATTTGTACCTTGTAGTCTTACAATAACAGGTACATTAATTTCTCCTATGGCCTTATATGCTTCTGTAATTCCTTTTGCTACTCTATCGCATCTTACAATACCACCAAATATATTAACAAGAATGGCTTTTACATTTTTATCCTTTAATATCAACCTAAAGCCGGCCTCTACCGTTTTTGCATTAGCACCACCACCTACATCAAGAAAATTTGCGGGTTCTCCTCCTGATAATTTAATCATATCCATGGTAGCCATAGCCAGTCCTGCACCATTAACCATACAACCAACATTTCCGTCAAGCTTAACAAAGTTTAATCCATGCAATGTTGCTTCACTCTCAGCCTCATCCTCTTCACTTAAATCTCTGTAGTTTTCAAGTTCTGATTGCCTTACCAAAGCATTATCATCCAGAATAATCTTTGCATCTGCCGCATATACCTTGTCATCTGAGGTCTTTAAAACCGGATTTATCTCTATCATTGAAGCATCACTACCTCTATAGGCTCTGTACAATTTAATTACAAACTGTATCATTGACTTATATGCACTACCTGCTAGGCCAAGGTTTGAAGCAATACGTCTTGCCTGAAAAGGAAGTAGATCTCCCTCTGGTTTAACCTCCTCTTTAAAAATTTTATCCGGCGTTTTTTCAGCAACCTCTTCAATATCCATTCCTCCTTCTGGCGAATAAATAATTGTATTAACACCCTTTTTTCTGTCTAACAATATACTTACATAAAACTCTTTCACATCTGATGGTCCATCATAATAAACCCCTTGTTCAATAAGTAGTTTACCTACATGTTTTCCCTCTGATCCGGTCTGATGTGTAATAAGGTTCATTCCTAATATAGATTCAGAATATAGTTTAACATCATCTAATGATCCGGCAATTTTTACACCACCACCTTTACCTCTACCTCCAGCATGAATTTGTGCTTTAACAGCAATCTTGTCGCATTCGGTATCTTCATAAATTTGTTTTGCTACTATAAGAGCCTCTTCAACAGAAAAAGCAACCTTACCAACAGGCGTAGGGACACCATATCTTCTTAAAAGTTCTTTTCCCTGATATTCGTGTATGTTCATAATTGATTTTGATATTAATAAGCTACTTTTGTAATTCTAATTTTATAATTGCTTAAAGGATATTATGCGTAAACTTAAAACATATGAATTGAACAGATTAAGCGTTGATGAGTTCAAAAAAACAGATAAAATTCCATTAAAAATTGTATTGGATAACGTAAGAAGCATGAATAATATAGGTTCTTTTTTTAGAACGGCTGATGCTTTTAAGGTTAATGAGATAATTCTTTGTGGAATTACAGCAACACCTCCGCATAAAGATATTCACAAAACAGCTTTGGGTGCTACAGATTCTGTAGATTGGAAATATTACGAAAAAACCGAAGATGCAGTATATGACTTAAAAAATGAAGGTTACTCTGTAGCTTCTATTGAACAAGTAGAAAATAGCGTTAGCATTAATGATATTAACATAACCAAACCTATAGCTGTAATATTTGGCAACGAGGTAAAAGGTGTAGATCAAAATATCATCAATATTAGTGATACCTGCATTGAAATTCCACAGTACGGAACAAAACACTCCCTTAATGTATCGGTATGTGGTGGAGTTGTAATATGGGAGATATTTAAAAAGATGTGTTTCTGACCATTCATTAGATTATTCCATTAAGTATACACATTTGGCTTTATCTATACTTTTTTATGACTTAAAGCCAAATTACTCTCTTTAATTTATAATACAAGCATTCATATTTTATCTGAAAATTTCAAACAACCTTTAGAGTAAAACCTTTCACTGAGAATCTGTTATCCTTATACTTATTTAAAGCTTTCCATTAAAAGAAGTGATATTGTTTTAATAAAAGATTGAACATGATTGGTATTATCAACTAACTAATAGCTAAAAAAAATATACCCTACGTCATTTAACACAACTCAAACAAAAAACCAATCTAAACAACTGTACGACAAATCTTAAACAATCCAACTAACTACAGATATCATTATATATATTTGGCTTTATCTGTACTTTTATACAGCTTAAAGCCAAATAAACACTTTTGTACAATACAAATATTTATATTTTATCCAAAGAAATATTAAACAACCTTTAGAGCAGAACCTTTCACTGGAAAGCTGGCAATCTTTTACTTTTTTAAGATTTTCAATTAAAAGAAGTGATATTGTCTAATTAATAAAAGACAAAACATGATTAATGTTATCAACAAACTAATAGATTAAAAAAACATACCCCACGTCATTTAATATAATCCAAACAAAAAAACTAATCCAAACAACTGTAAAACAGACTCTAAACAATTTAGTTAGCTACAGATATCATTTTGTATACTTGGCTTTATCTGTACTTTTATACGACTTAAAGCCAAATAAACACTTTTGTACAATACAAATATTTATATTTTATCCGAAGAATATTAAACAACCTTTAGACCAGAACCCTTCACTAGAAAGCAGATAACTTTTTACTTTTTGAATATTTTCCATTAATAAGAAGAGGTATTGTCTAATTAATAAAAGACAGAACATTATTAATGTTATCAATCAACTAATATATTAAAAAACATACCCTACGTCATTTTATACAAATAAAACAAAACACAACACCAAAACACTATAAAACAATTTGTTAAACAAATATTTGTTACAAACATCACTCTTTATATTTGGCTTTATCTATACTTTTTTATAACTTAAAGCCAAATATAAAACATCATGCGTCCTCTGATTGGAAGAAAAAAAGAGACAAATAGATTCCTGAAACTTGCCAAATCGCCTTACTCTGACTTCATAGCAGTATACGGAAGGAGGCGCGTTGGAAAAACATTCCTGATACGATCTATATTTAAAAACAAGTTTACATTCCAAATAACAGGAATGGCAAACACTACTAATAAACAGCAATTAGTCAGCTTTCATATAGCACTTAAAGATTATGATAAAAGCTCAGACTATCCTGTGCCAGAAAACTGGTTCTTTGCTTTTCAATATCTTACAAAACTCTTAAAACGAAGTAGATTAAAAAAGAAAATTATATTTATTGATGAACTTCCTTGGTTTGATATAAGAAGATCTGATTTCATGAGATCTTTAGAGTATTTCTGGAACAGTTGGGCATCAAAAAGAGATGACATATTACTTATTGTATGTGGTTCTGCAACATCATGGATGATTAATAAACTTATTAACAGTAAAGGTGGCTTGCACAACCGTGTTACAGGAAAGTTTAGGATTGATCCGTTTACTCTCGGTGAATGTATGAAGTTTATGAACAGCCAAAACTCTGTACTAGATAAATATCAGGTTATTCAGCTATACATGGCAATTGGAGGAATACCATTCTATTGGGAGCAGGTAGATAGTAAACTTAGTGCAA
>DKJY01000024.1 GCA_002454955.1 Bacteroidales bacterium UBA6680 | reverse complement strand
TACCTCTGAAACCTTACGAGCCGATACGGAACATGAGTCTGCAAGATTGCTCAGGTTAAGAGTCATATTTTTATAAAGACTGTCCTTCTCTATCTTACTTACAATTCTAGCATAGATATCCTGATAATTGGTATCCTCATTCTTGTTTTTGGTTATCCTAACATCTGAAACATCATCATCGATACCACTATTAATCCACTCAGGTATATCAACTGTGTATTGTCTTAAGCCGTGAATACCTGCCCAATATATAAACACAAGATCTGCTAATGAGAATATCAGATCGATAACCTTATTCTCAAAGGCTACAAATACAAACATTATAGATACAATTGATAAGAAGTATATTAACGCAAATTTTATCCATTTCAGCCTCTTTACCACAACATAGGAGTAATAATTATTGGCATTAATATTATGTTTATTAATGGTTATAAGACAAATAATAACCAGATATATATTAAAAATTAATACTATAAGATAGTATAAAAGCTCTGTAATAGAGCCAATAAGTTCATTATACAACTTCTCTTTATACTCTGCATTAAATGAGAACAGTACAGAGAACAGAACAACCTCTAACAGAGCTGGTATAAGCACAATATAATCTACAGGTTTTAATCTGTTTATTAACTGTTTAATATAGATATATACACACGCCGTTGATAAGAACATTACATCTGTAGGCATAAATATAAGTTGAGGATACTTAATATTAAGCCCGGTATCTTCAATAAAAGAGCCTAAACCACCCAAACCAAACGAAAGCATAAATAGTCCGAAAAAGAGCGTTGGCTTTTTTTTGGCGTTGCTAAAGATCAGGATTACCCCAATAACTATAGCTTGCAACATAGCCAATATATCTATAATGTTTGTTATGGTAAAATCCAAATGCATATGTTTTATAAGGTAGTTAACTATAGTTACAAAACTATCGGATATTAGTTAAATATCTGATGGTTTTGTATAAAAAACATCCTACAATATCATAAATTAGTATTAATAACCAATTTACAATAGATACAAACATCTTAGATTATAGTTTAAACTACAGTATCTGCTTTAACACGCGAACAAAATTCCCTCCTATAATCTTCTTTATCTCTTCGTCTGAATACCCTCTGTTTATTAATCCTTCAACTATATCAAAGGTTCTTAGTCTATGATTCAACCCCTCTATACTAATCATATAATCTTTATTTGTATGGCACCTGTACTTTTCTGGTGCATTCTCTAATCTGCTTTTTCTATATTTCAAAGGATAAGAGTCTTCTGATTCAAGATTCTGATCGCTACCTATACCTACATAATCAACACCAACCAGATTAACAACATAATCTATATGATCAAGAAAGTGTTCGATTGTCACAGGTTCTTTATCGCGTATCATAAATCGTAGAATAGGTATCCCAATTACTCCACCTTTCTCTGCCATTTTTATAATCTCTGCATCGGTTTTAGAACGAGGATAATCAGGTATTAATCCTTCGCAAACTGCATGGGTAAATAGCACAGGTTTGTTTGAATGTTCAATAGCCTGTAGTGTTGTGTTTGTTCCACAGTGCGACAGATCTACAGCCATTCCTAATTCATTCATCTTACTAATTATCTCCTTACCATACTCCGTAAGACCAGTATCTTTATCGCAAAAGGCACCACATCCTATACTATTTTGTTCGTTATATGTTAATTGCGATATCCTCTGTCCTAATCTATAAAACAGTTCTACATCGTTCACAGATTTAAAATGAACAGAATTCTGATAAGAGATAATCACCCCTATTTTATCTCTATTCTCCAGTTTATTCAGATCATCTGCCGATTCAATACACATGAGGTAATCCGAAGCCTTTTCTGTTAGTCTCTTCCACTGTTTTACCGATTTTACCATTTCCTGATAGTCATAAAACAGCTCACCATGCGAAAAAAGTCTTATTCCGGATTCCATAATACGTTTATAGTCGGTTTCTGTAAACAATACTTCATCACCAAACCACCTCTCATATAATCTTTCTCCGTCCGAACCTCCAGTAAAGAGACCTAACATATCAACCGGAACAGAATCTTCAACTATAACAACACAGCGCTTACTATACTCTCTCTTACTTGTGCTTAACAACGCTATTATCAATGCTATTAAAGTAGTTAACGTTACCAGAACCAATCTAAATATTTTTATTCTCATGTCTACACTTGTTTTTAAAGATCATATAAAACAGTTATGCTTTAATACATACATGTAACCTTATTGTAAACTCAAAATCTTTTTCTCTTGACAAAAGACTACAATTATAGAGTGTTGTAAACATAATCAATTTAGTTGTATGCAGCAACTAATTAGTCGTATAAGAAAAGTCGCCTGTTGGGGACAGAGCGACTTTCGTTGTGTAAACTGTATTAGCAGTCCTGGGATATGCTAAAATGTAAAGAACTACATTAGCGTATTAAGTGTATATAGAGAGATGTTTTAAATTCATGTTAATAAAGATAATACATAAAAACATAAAAGTCAACACTCTAATTATCAAACACAAAACAGAATAAAGGAAATTAACTATATATCAAACTGTTACGAAGGGTGTTTTTTTATTAGTTTACCTTTTGCTAACCAAAAAAAGGGAGAAACATAAAACGCCTCTCCCTTTTTCTATATATAATTATCTGATTATTAAATCAGAGTGTAATCATTATTTAAGTACACCTAGCTCTTTACCAACCTTATCAAAAGCAGCAATAGCCTTATCTAGTTGTTCACGAGTATGTGCTGCAGAAAGCTGAACACGAATACGAGCTTCGTTCTTTGGAACTACAGGGAAATAGAAACCTATTACATATATACCCTCTTTAAGAAGAGCTGATGCAAAATCTTGTGACAACTTAGCATCGTAAAGCATAACTGCACAAATTGCAGATTCTGTTGGCTTAATATCAAATCCTATAGATTTCATCTTATCTACAAAATACGACGTATTTTCATGAAGTCTATCCTGAAGTTCATTACTCTCCTTCATGATATCAAACATTTTGATACCTGCATTTGCAACCATTGGAGGAATAGAGTTAGAGAACAAATATGGACGAGAACGCTGACGCAACATATCAATTACCTCTTTACGCCCTGTAGTAAAACCACCAATAGCTCCTCCAAATGCTTTTCCTAAAGTACCGGTAATTATATCAACCTCTCCTTTTGCGTTATATAGTTCAGAAACACCTCTACCTGTTTTGCCAACTACTCCGGCAGAGTGACTTTCATCAACCATTACCATTGCATTATACTTCTCTGCAAGCTCAAGAATTTTATCAAGTGGTGCAACATTACCATCCATAGAGAAAACTCCGTCTGTAACAATTAAACGGAAACGTTGAGCCTGTGCAAGCTTAAGTTGCTCTTCAAGGTCAGCTATATCAGCATTTTTATATCTGTAACGCTGTGCTTTACATAGACGTACCCCATCAATAATTGATGCATGGTTTAGTGCATCGGAGATAATAGCATCCTCTGCTGTTAATAATGGTTCAAATACACCACCATTAGCATCAAAACATGCTGCATAAAGAATTGTATCTTCAGTTCCGAAGAACTCAGCAATCTTAGCCTCAAGCTCTTTGTGCATATCTTGTGTCCCACAAATAAAGCGCACAGAAGACATTCCGTAACCTCTCTGATCAAGAGCTTCTTTAGATGCATCAATCAGTCTCTGATCATTTGACAACCCTAGATAGTTGTTCATACAAAAGTTCAACACTTTTTCACCTGTTGATACAGAAATCTCTGCATCCTGCGGAGATGTGATAATTCTCTCCTCCTTATATAAACCTGCCTCTTTTATATCTTGCAGTTCTTTCTGAAGGTGCTCTTGAAAATTTTTATACATGACTTTAATTTTATTATTTTGATCACAAAATTACCACTTGCCAATCAATAAACAAATAGTAAAATTCAATATATCTGACTATTTAACACGTTCTACGGCATATTCTACTAATGTAATAAGTGCTTTACGCTCATTGGTATTCGGATATTTATTTAAAATATCAATAGCTTTATCTCTGTATTGATTCATTCTATCAACAGTATACTCTATTCCACCGCTACTTTTTACAAAATTTACAACCTCTTTAACCTTTGTGCTATTTTTATTATAGCGTCTCACTATTTTAAGCATTCTCTGTTTATCCTTAGCAGATGCTTTATCAAGTGCATAAATAAGAGGTAGTGTAAGTTTCTTCTCTTTAATATCCTGATATGAAGGTTTACCTATTACAGAACTTGCGGTATAATCAAGCAGATCATCTTTAATCTGGAAAGCTATACCTAAGTACTCTCCAAACAACCTCATCTCTTCAACAGTATCAGCATTTGCATTAACAGAACAAGCTCCATTTGCAGCACACGATGCTATTAATGTCGCTGTTTTCTTTCTTATTATCTCAAAGTATGTCTCTTCGTCAACATCCTGTTTTCTAGATTTCTCAATCTGAAGCAATTCTCCTTCACTCATCTCACGTACTGCCTCACTCATTATCTCAAGAAGATCATAAGTCTTATGTTTAACAGATAACAATAATCCTTTAGACAATAAAAAGTCACCAACCAATACAGCTATCTTAGATCTCCACAATGCATTTATAGAGAACGCTCCTCTGCGCTGATATGCTTCATCAACAACATCGTCATGAATAAGTGTGGCTGTATGCAACAACTCTAACATCGACGCAGCAGTATAAGTTTTATCCGTAACCTCGCCCAACAGCTTTGCCGTAAGAAATACAATTACCGGACGCAACTGCTTACCCTTACGACGATACATATAGTTAACAATAGTTTTAAGAAGCGGTATGTTAGTATCCATAGCTTTAAGAAAATGTTTCTCAAAACTTTTCATCTCTTCATGTACCGGAGCTTTTATTATTGCCGACTTACTCATTAGCAAATAGTTTGTTTATCATAAATTATACTTACATATATTATATGTGCAAAGCAAAGATCAAATATAGAGAAAAGATTGTGTGAAAATCAATTTTTAGAAACAAACAGAGGCTTACACAGTAACAAATTAACAGATTTTCAATACAAAGAAAGAAATATCATTATATATTTATATATTTGCATTCTTAACTTATATAGATAACCACCTAATTATTAAGATGGAAATTAAAGAATTACAGATAGAACAACTGGAAAAAGCTGCAAGCATGCTTAAAGCTATAGCCCATCCTATAAGGATTGCTATATTAAATTATCTTGACGGAGGAAAAAAACTTACTGTTACCCAAATTCATGAAATGCTTAAAATTGAGCAATCAACAACATCGCACCATTTGGGAATTTTAAAAGATAAAGGTGTTTTATGCTCTAAAAGAGAAGGTAAAAACACTTTTTATTTCATGAAAAATGAAAATTTAGCAGATATTATTGAATGTCTGAATAAATGTGCATGCTAACAATATTTATTAAAAGCTGTTTAAAACAAACAGCTTTTAATCTAGGAAAACCCTATTTATCAAAGATAATCAACCGATTAATACAAAACTTTACACAAACCTATTTATCTGTTTATCAAATAAACAAAACATATTAATAAACAGAAATATTAGCCTAAGCCTTTTTCTTTTTTTATTCTAATTATAATAATTACTTTTGCGTGATAAAAACGGCACACTTTTTTAATGGGAAGCTGGAATGAGGAATGAAATAAAAATACCTTTTGTTGGATTAAAGGTAGGATTACATGAGTACAGTTTAGACATTAACAGAGAGTTCTTTGAGCTTTTTGAGGGGTCGCAAATAGAAGGTGGAGACGTAAAGGCTAGGATACTGCTTGACAAAAAGACAGAGATGATGGTTGTTTCAGTTTTTTTAGAGGGTAGTGTTGATATAGAGTGTGACAGATGTCTTGATATATACGCTCAGAGTATTAATTACGAGGGCAAAATATATATTAAATTCGGAGCTGAAACCGTTGAAGAGAACGAAGAGCTTTGGATACTCTCAACAAAAGAGAGTCATATAGATCTTTCGACATATATTTATGAAAGTATCTGTTTGAGTCTTCCGGCGCAGCGTATTCATCCTGACGATGATGAAGGTGAGAGTATGTGTAATGCCGAAATGATGGAAAAATACAGAGAGTTGATGTCTTTTGACAGCGATGATATTGATGAAGATTTCTTTAACGACCTTGACATAGATCTTGAAGAAGATGATAGTGAAGAGGAAGATGATTCAACAGATATAGATCCGCGTTGGGAGGCACTTAAGAAGTTAAAATAATAAGAATCATTAATTAAATAAATTAGTAGAAATGGCACATCCTAAGAGACGACAATCCAAGTCAAGAAGAGATAAGAGAAGAACTCATGACAAGGCTAAAGTTCCTACTGTAATGGCATGCCAAAACTGTGGAACAACAGTTCAGTATCACCGTGTATGTCCGGAATGTGGACACTACAGAGGAAAGTTAGTAATCGAGAAGCAAATTGCAGAATAAAATTGGTATATTTCTGCCTTTAAAAACAGAAGCCAAAATAATTACTGCATGAGAATCGGATTAGATATTATGGGTGGAGATTATGCTCCTGAAGCGATAGTTTTAGGAGCTATAGAAGCCCACAAAGTACTTTCTTCTGACGTAAGACTAGTATTAATAGGTGACCAAACAAAGATTGAGGCGATTCTTAAAGAGGAGAATTACGATGCTTCTAACTTTGATATTGTTCATACCACAGAGTGCATTGGTATGGGCGAACACCCTGCAAAAGCTTTTAAACAGAAACCTAATTCAAGCGTAGCAATTGGTTTCGGACTGCTTCATCAGAATAAAATTGATGGTTTTGCAAGTGCCGGAAACACTGGGGCTATGTTAGTTGGGGCTATGTATACTGTAAAGGCTATTCCGGGTATTATTAGACCTTGTATTGGTAGTTACGTACCGGTTGATAACGACAAGTATTCTCTTATACTTGACGTTGGGTTAAATCCTGATTGCCGACCGGATGTGTTATATCAGTATGCAATACTAGGTAAAATCTATGCTAGCTCTGTAATGGGTATTGAGTCCCCGCGAGTTGGTCTGATAAACATAGGATCAGAGAAAGAGAAGGGTAACCTTCTTGTTCAGAGTACTCACGAACTAATGTTAGACTCTACAGACTTTAATTTTGTAGGGAATGTTGAAGGTAATGATATATTTGCCGGAGATAAAGCTGACGTTTTTGTTTGTGACGGTTTTGTTGGTAACGTGATACTTAAAGAGGCCGAAGGGTTTTATAAATTAATAAAACAGAGAGGTATTAATGACACCTATTTCAATCAGTTTAATTTTGAGAACTACGGTGGAACTCCTGTTTTAGGTATAAATAAACCTGTTATTATTGGTCATGGTATCTCTAACAAAACCGCCATTAAGAACATGGTGCTTCAAACCAAAAAGGTTATTGAAGCGGATCTATCTACTAAAATCAAGGAGGCATTTAACTAATGACAAAAATCAACGCTACAATCACTGGAATTGGTGCCGCTCTACCTGAATATATACTTAACAATGAAGAGTTGAGTAAAATGGTAGACACTACCGATGAATGGATAATGACCCGTATTGGCATCAAAACCCGCCACATACTTAAGGGTGAAGGAAAAGGTTCGTCTGATTTAGGAGCAGAAGCTGTTAATAAGTTACTTGAAAAAACAAATACTAAACCAGAAGATATTGATCTTATTATTTGTGCAACAGTAACTCCTGATATGCCATTCCCGGCAACTGCAAATATAATATCAGACAAAGTTGGCATTAAAAATGCTTTTGGATTTGATCTGAATGCAGGTTGTTCAGGATTCCTTTATTCACTTGCTACAGCAAGAATGTATGTTGAGTCTGGTCTTTATAAAAAGGTAATTGTTGTAGGAGCAGAAAAGATGTCTTCTATAGTAAATTACCAAGACAGAACAACATGCCCAATATTTGGTGATGGTGCCGGAGCTGTTCTTTTAGAACCTACCACTGATGGTTCTGGTATACAAGATATGATTCTTCAGTCTGACGGATATGGAAGAGCGCATCTTCATATGAAAGCCGGAGGGTCTGTTAAACCTGCAACACACGAAACTGTTGATGCAAGAGAGCATTTCATCTACCAGGAAGGACAGCCTGTATTTAAAGCAGCTGTATCTAACATGGCAGATGTATCTGTTGAGATTATGGAAAGAAATAATCTTACTTCAGATGATATCTCTTGGCTTGTTCCGCATCAGGCAAATATGCGTATAATTGAAGCTACAGCAAAAAGGATGAACCTACCTAAAGAGAAGGTTATGATCAACATCCAGGAGTTTGGTAATACAACAGCTGCAACGCTTCCGTTATGTATATGGCAGTGGGAAAAACAGCTTAAGAAAGGTGATAACATAATACTTGCTACATTTGGTGCCGGATTCACATGGGGATCTATGTATCTTAAATGGGGATACGATGGCAATAAGTAAGTAATACCATAAGATAAAACAAAAAGCAGCATCTCAAATGAATGCTGCTTTTTTGTTATATAATAATAATATACTTTACTCTTCAGGTATCTCAAACTCTCTGCTAATAGGTTGTGCTAGTGATATAAATGTTCTTGTACTTGCAATACCAGATATATGCTGCATATGATCAACCAACACATGCATAAGGTGCTCATTATCTTTACAAAACACCTTGATAATTAAAGAATAATCTCCAGTAACAAAATTACACTCGACAATCTCAGGAACTTCATTTAAGGCATCTATTACCTCCAGATATTTATTTGAACTGGTTAATAACAACCCAATATAAGCACAAACCCCGTATCCTAAAGCTTTTGGCTTTACAACAAACCGAGATCCCTCAATAACACCTGCCTCTTCAAGTTTTCTTACACGTTGATGTATTGCTGCACCTGAAACTCCACACATTCTTGCGATTTCAAGAAATGGCATACGCGCATTACGCATAAGCAACGACAGTATCTTTCTGTCAACATTATCAATTTGATAGTTTTCGGTCATAATTTCCCAGTTTTTCTTCCATATTCGTTCAAATATATAGGATAAAATTCGAAATTAAAACCCATTTTCAGACAACAATGTTGTTAAACACTATAAAACAACTAATTAAACTGCATAACATTGTAAGCTATACTATTCATATCAAACACCATAAGTTTGCCACTCATAACATCTCCCATTTCAAGTATAACTTTAATTACTTCAGCAGCCATAATTGTTCCGGTTATTCCGGGTAAAACTCCAATAACACCTGTTGCTGGCTTTTTATCCCAATCTAGTGGTATATCAGGAAAAAGATCCGAGTATGACGGCCCGTTATTATAATTAAAAACCGACACCTGCCCCTCATACTCTTTTATAGAACCAAACACCATTATTTTATCAGTTTTACCACATAAATCGTCAATAAGGTACCTAGATTCATAATTATCGGTTGCCGCTACTATTATATCATAATTTTCGGCTATTTTCTCTATGTTATAACTATTAACGAAGGTATTAAATACCTCAACGTTACAATCTGGGTTTTGGTTAACAATCTTCTCTTTTGCAACAATAGCTTTATGTTTTCCCACGTCGGCCAGATTATACAAAATCTGTCGCTGTAGATTATTCTCACTAACAATATCACAATCAACTATACCTATATTACCAACACCTGCTGCTGCAAGATAAATTAACACCGGACAACCTAAGCCACCTGCTCCTACTACAAGAACTTTAGCTTCCAAAATTTTTTGTTGTCCTTCAACTCCTACTTCGTCAAGTTGAATATGCCTTTCATATCGTCTTATATCTTTATTTGTCATAATATTAGTACAATTTATCTACAGTAATTATGTTAATGGGACAAACTGATATTACTCTATCAATATATGCCTGTTCACTATCTGGCATATCAATATAAAATATATTATTGGCTACAGATGCTCCAATAAGACTAGCTTTACCATCAGAATTATCCATTTGCCACATAAGCGGATCTGAATGTTCACAATAGCCACATCCAATACATTTTTTACGTTTATGTTTTATTCGTATCATTAAACATCAGCCCTGTTCTTCAACAACTGTAATAAGCTTATAAAGTTTGTCTGCTCGTCTAACTAGCTCTGATGTAATCATCGAACACAGATCACCTTTAACACTTTTTCCAACAGGTTTAAGATCAACTCTTATCTCTTTTACCGTATCTTCATATACACCTGTAGTTGGACCAATTATCAATATTTCATCTCCTACTGATATCTCTCCTGTCTCAACTTTTACCTCTGCAACACCTATATTCTTAAAGTAGTTAGTAATTTTACCTATATACACCTTTCGTTTCGTTGCTCTAGATCCGTATATATGATTCCATTCACCAAGTCTTCGTCCAAGATAATATCCATCCCAATATCCTCTATTATAAACAGTAGAAAGTTTTATCATCCAACCATCTATATTCTCCTGAGTAAAGTCATCATTTATATAAGCACTAATTGCCTCATCATATGTCTTAACTACAGTTTTAACATATTCAGGTCCACGTGCACGCCCCTCTATTTTTAAAACCTTAACTCCGGCATCAAGAAGTTTATTCAGAAAATTTACTGTACATAAGTCTTTAGGAGACATTATATATTCATTATCTATCTCTAATTGAGTTCCTGTCTCCTTCTCAGTAACAACATATCCTTTGCGGCATGTCTGCAAACAAGCTCCTCTGTTTGCTGATGCATTATTTTCATGAAGACTCAGATAACACTTTCCTGATACAGCCATACATAAAGCTCCATGAACAAACATTTCTATTTCGATCAATTTACCTGATGGCCCACATATTGATTCACTTGCAATTACAGACGTTATCTCTTTTACTTGTTTAAGACTCATCTCTCTTGCAAGTACCATAACATCAGCAAATGCAGACCAGAACCTAACCTCCTCTATATTTGTGATATTTACCTGAGTAGACATATGTATCTCAACACCAACAGTCTTTGCATACTGTATCACAGATATATCTGATGCAATAACTGCCGATACGTCATTATCCTTTGCTGCATCAACAAGCATATGCATTACTTCAATATCATGATCAAATATTACTGTATTTATTGTAAGGTAAGTTTTTACATTATTCTCTTTACAAATAGATACTATCTTTTTAAGATCTTCAATAGTAAAATTATTTGCAGATCTGGAACGCATATTAAGATGCTCTAGTCCAAAATATACAGAGTTAGCCCCACCCTGAATTGCAGCCATTAAAGATTCATAAGAACCAACTGGCGCCATTATCTCAAAATATTCTCTGTCAACAGTTCTCATCGCTTATTTTTTTGCAAATGTACTATTTAAATATTTCATTTCTCACAGATTTAAAAAATGCATTAATTATATCCTTTCACTGAAACATGTCTCATCTTTTATCGTACAACGAGAAAACTGATACAAAATGCTAATTACATACTATCTTATTTCGTTTATTATTGTACTGTTTAGTTACAATAGCGGGTATAAATACTCAAACAACGACATATCAGGCACCTGGCTTATAGTTGATAATAATACATCTACAGCAGATTACACTATCAGATTTGATAATAATGGAATAGTAAAATACTTCAGTACGCTACATGATAAAACCTCCGGAAATATATCAATTAACAAAAACGGAAATATTGCCGGAACTATCTCCAATAATAATTACGCCTTACTTCTTAACGGTAAATTTAGAGATATAAATTGTATTGATTGTTCAATTACAATACCCGGAGAACCAAAAATAGAAGGAGTTATGCATAGAGTAAATAAACTTACAGATAACAACAAAGTGAGAACAGCAATACTAGTTAATAATCAAAATAACACAAACAAACAACTTGAAATAGATAACAGTGGTACTGTTAAAGATATTAACCATGATATAATTGGGAAACTATATATAGCCAATAACTACTTTAGATGTGAAATAGTATTGAATAATAATCAAATTAACCTAAAAGGTTCGTTCAAAGACAATAAAATAAAAGGATTTAGCGAATCTGGTACAAATATTATAACCTGTAATACTATAGAGATATCTCAATAAATCTTTCTAAACCTTCAATCTTTATCATAAAGATTCCAACTGACAAAAAGGATAAATCAACTGTATCTGCAGAAGATATTTTTCTTGAAAATAGCAAAACACCATTAATTGAGTATACATAAAACCTTTTCTTATATCCCCCTGAGAACATAAAAGAGTATGTATTATTCCTTACTCTATCAACAGCAATATCTTTATCTATTAGCACCTTACCAACTAAATTCATACCAAAAAACAACCCTTTGTAAATGACAAGAAACAAATTATAAGTTCTTGTGGCACACAAAACATATACCATATAAAGTTAAGACCCAAATACAAATATGGTGAAATGATATAACAAAAGCAATTAACTATATTATACTACAAAACAGACTTTACAATTTTTTGTTTTTAATATGCCTGAATTTATCTCTATCAGTCTTCTTCTTCATATTATCGTCTAATGCTTTATCCAAATCTACACCTGTTTGATTTGCAATACATATTAGTACCCAAAGAACATCAGCCAGCTCATCTGCAAGATCTATACCATTCTCATTATCCTTAAATGACTGATCGCCAAATTTACGAGACATGATACGCGCAACCTCACCAACCTCTTCTGTAAGTATTGCCATATTAGTAAGTTCACTAAAGTACCTTACTCCATATTTCTTTATCCATTGATCAACCTTTTGCTGAGCCTCTTTAATATCCATTACCTAAAAATCTCGTTGTTTACTATCTATTATTATTGTAACAGGTCCATCATTAACCAGATCAACATCCATATAGGCACCAAAAACACCGTCCGGAACTGGTTTATTGAGTACAATTGCTAAATCTGACCTGAATTTCTGATACAATCCTTCTGACACTTCTCCTTTAGCTGCACGTATATATGAAGGTCTGTTTCCTTTCTTTGTTGAGGCATATAAAGTAAACTGGCTAACAGAAAGCACATCTCCATCTATATCTTTTACAGACAGGTTCATTACACCTTCTTTATCATCAAATATTCTCAACTGCGACACCTTCTTTACCAGATAGTCAATATCTTCTTGTTTATCATCGTCAGTTATACCAACAAGCAGAAGTAATCCTTTACCAATTTCCGATACCACAGAATTATCAACAGTTACAGAACATCTCTTAACTCTTTGTACAACAACCCTCATAAATTTTTCTTTGTTATAATAAAGTTTATAAAGATAAAGATTTAATAGTATTATCTAATACACTATCTTTGCCTTCCATAATTAATTTATTTAGAATGAGGAGAATAATTTTTGCTCTCTGTACACTACTACTTGTACAGACAGGATGGACGCAATCAACCCCTCCGAGCAACCTTTCAGGACAGAGCCTTAGAACATGGCTAAAAAGCAACTGGTACGACGGGTATCATAATCAGTTATCATATAGCGAAGCTAGAAGTCAGATGTATGGATATATCGACAAAAAGAGCGATAGCTATATGTATTGTGTATATTCAGGTTATAAAAAGAAAGGTACCAGTAATACTGGTTCGGCTATGCCTATGAACTGCGAACATACAGTTCCGCAATCATTCTTTAATAAAAGATTACCTATGAGGTCTGATATACATCACCTATACCCTACGCATGAAAGAGTTAATGGTGCCAGAGGACACCTGCCTTTTGCAGAAATCCCTGACAACCAAACTGATAAATGGTATATATACAATGAAGGAATGCAATCAGGAAGTAGTACTCCTTCATCAGATATTGATAGTTATAGCGAATTAAATACAAACACATCTTTTGAGCCAAGAGAGGATCATAAAGGTAATGTTGCCAGATCAGTATTTTATTTCTACACTATGTATCCTACACAAGCTGGAGATATTAGTAAAATAGGAAACATTAACACATTATATGAATGGCATATACAAGACCCTGTTGATGATTGGGAAAGAGGAAGAAATTCTCGCACCAAAGAGAAACAAGGAAATAGTAATCCGTATATTGAACACCCGGAACTTGTTGCTAAGGCATGGGGATTTGTTACAACACCAAAGGTTGAAACTCCATCAATATCTCCTAACGGCGGAAACATCTCTTCTGCAACAGATGTAACCATTACATGTGGAACTGCAGGTGCTACTATATATTACACTACAGACGGATCTAACCCAACAACATCTTCAACACAATACACAATGCCTTTTACCGTATCAAAAACTACTACTGTAAAAGCTATTGGTGTAAAGAGTGGTATAGACAATAGTTACACCGCTTCTGCTACATTCACATACAATAGTGGTGGGACAGGAGGATCTAAGGTGATTTTTGAGGAGGATTTTGAAAGCTTTAACGAGAGCAGTCTTGTAAATAAAAACGGATGGCTCAGCAAACCTGTTACAGGTGATAAACAATGGACTGTTAAATTATACAAGAGCAACAAATATGCAGAGATGAAGATATTCCCGGAAACAGGAAGTTATGAATCGTGGCTTATAACACCTGCATTAGATCTATCTACATATAAAAGTATTGAGTTCTCATTCCGCAGTAAGGATGCACATGACAAAGGACAAACTCTGTTTGTAATGGTATCAACAAATTACAACTCTGCACTTGACGGTGCTAATGGTGACTGGACTGATCTGAATCCTACTATTGCATCAGGATCTACATCTGGGTATGCAAGTAATTATACAGAGAGTGGTACTATAGATCTATCGTCATATAAAGGACAAACCATATATATTGGATTTAAATATATTGGCGCTAACCCTGGTAAGTCAACCACAATGCAGATAGATGACATTGAAGTTAAAGGTGTAAAAAATGATGGTGGAACACCTGATAAAGTTGCATCGCCAACATTCACTCCTGATGGCGGATCATTTAACGGATCAACAAACGTATCGTTAAGCTGTGCTACAAGCGGTGCTAAAATATACTATACTACAGATGGATCTGTACCATCTGATTCTGACAATCTGTATAGCTCTCCTATCAGTGTAACATCATCAACTACAATAAAGGCTATTGCTATTAAAACCGGGTTAACAAATAGTGATATTATAACTAAAACATTCACTATTAATACTACTCCTGGTAAAGTTGCATCACCAACATTCAGTCCCGATGAAGGATCGTTTAACGGATCAACAAATGTATATTTAAGTTGTGCTACAGCCGGAGCAAAGATATACTATACTACAAACGGATCGGAACCTTCAGACTCTGATAATCTGTATAGCTCAGCTATTAATATAACTTCAACAACCACAATTAAGGCTATTGCTATTAAAACAGGGTTAACTAACAGTGATATTATATCTAAAACATTCACTATTAATACTACTCCAGGTAAGGTGGTGTCACCAACATTCAGTCCTGATGGTGGATCTTTTAACGGGTCAACAAATGTATCGATAAGCTGCGCTACAACCGGAGCAAAGATATATTACACTACAGATGGATCGGAACCTTCAGACTCTGATAATCTGTACAGCAATGCTATAAATATTTCTGCTACAACTACAATTAAAGCTATTGCTATTAAATCAGGATTAACAAACAGTGATATTGTTTCAAAAACATTTACAATTAACGGAAATACTAATAATATCATTGAAGATGTTAAAGTAATTCCAACATCGCCTTCTGCAAACGAAAAGGTTCATGTAATTGTAACATTAAAAAGTGGTTCTACAGCCAAGAGTGTAGTAATTAAATATAGTACATCTGCTGACAACAGTGAGAAGAGTATAAACATGACTCTTAATAACAATAAGTACGAAGCGGAGATACCCGGACAATCAGGTGGTGTAACAGTAACATATAAGATAGAAGCTACTGATAATAACCAAAAGAGCTCTTCACTTACAGGAAACTATAAACATAAAGATGGTGGTACTGATGTAGAAGACAACAATAAACTATCATTAAGAGTACACCCTAATCCTGCTTCAAACAAACTTTATGTTCAAAGTTCAGATACAGATAACAACCTGAATATATACATATATACTATGCAAGGAAAGCTGGTAATAAACAGGCTAAACAACAATAGTAATTATATTGATATATCGAAACTAAAACCGGGTGTTTATCTGATAGTGGCAGATACCGGAACCCAAAAGACACAGATCAAATTTATTAAACAATAAATGTAAAAGACGAGGAGATTCATCCTCGTCTTTTTTTATTTACTCCCTATAACATTACTACTATCTAGTTTACAGTACATAATATTAATATTTGCACTATATTTGTCCTCCAATACAATTTTAATAAGGATGAGAAAAGCAATATTTACTCTCTTTGTACTGTTTATTGCAGCACAAATAGTATGGTCGCAATCAGCACCTCCAAGTAACCTGACTGGTAGCAGTCTTAGAACATGGCTAAAAAGTAACTGGTACGATGGCAAATGTAGTACCTTAGATTATGGAGATGCCAGAAGCCAGATGTATGGTTATATCTTCGAAAAAGATGGTAAAATTCAATGTGTATATACAGGATACAAATATAAATCGAGTTACAGTACAACAAGTGTTGGAGATATTAATTGCGAGCACACTGTTCCTCAATCATATTTCGGAAAAAAAGATCCTATGAAATCCGATATTCATCATCTGTTTCCTACACACAGCAGAGTAAACTCTTCAAGAAGTAATTATCCGTTTAAAGAGATAAATGATAGTTATACCGACAAGTGGTTTATTTATGATGGTAGCTATATAACTCAATCAAATATCCCATCATCAAATATTGATGCATACAGTGAGTTAGAGACCGATGGTACCAACTCTTTTGAACCAAGAGAAGATCATAAAGGAGATGTAGCAAGAGCAATATTCTACTTCTATACAATGTATCCTACACAAGCAGGAGATATTAGTAGAGTTGCAAATATTAACACCTTATATGAGTGGCACAAGCAAGATCCTGTAACAGCATGGGACATAGAAAGAAATAAACGTATTAAGAAGAAGCAAGGAAACAGCAACCCGTACATTGAGTATCCTGAACTTGTTGCCAGAGCATGGGGTTTTCAGGGGTCACAAATTGCCACACCGGTATTTACACCTTCAACCACAGTGCATAATAATTCAGTATCGGTATCTATAACATGTGCTACATCCGGTTCATCAATATATTATACTACAGATGGTTCAACACCAACCACATCTTCAAACAAATATAGTGCACCTTTTAATGTAACAAAAACAACTACAATAAATGCTATTGCTACAAAGAGCGGTTTATCAAACAGTAATGTAGCAACCATAACATATACTATTACTAGCGGTAACATATCTGTTATTAGCAATGTAAGAACAATCCCAGAAGCACCTGTTGCTAATGAGAGTGTACATGTTATAGTAACACTTAAAGATGGGTTCTCACCTAAATTGGTAAAGCTTACATATAGTAATTCTGATGACTCACAAAGCAAAAGTATTACGATGAAATCTTCCGAAGGTAAATACAAAGCTGCTATTCCTGGATTTAATTCCGGAGTTAAAGTAACTTATACGGTTGAAGTATCAGATAACAGCAATCAGAAATCTATATATTCAGGAAACTACACACATGATGGAGGAGCTACAGATATAACAAATAATGATATTAAGAGCTTAATTATATATCCTAACCCTGCAAAAGATTATATCAATATAACTATAAATAATAAAGCTGTTATAGATTATGATATATACATATATAATCTTGAAGGAAAGAAAGTCTTCTCTGATAAGTATGTTAAATCTTTAAGCAGACGAATAGATATTTCAGATTTTAAGCAAGGAGTATATATAATTTATATATACAACGATCAACTAAGTCTTTACAAGAAATTCATAAAACAATAAAGTAAAGAATTAGGCTGTCTAAAAAAGACAGCCTAATTCTTTATAATTTTTTCACCTCCCGATTATATACACCCTTTATCTCTAAAATATCTTCATCAGACATGTCTCCCACAATTCTTACCATATCAACAACTGAATATGCTTTATATACGGAGACCAATGCTGCATCAAAATTATTATTTACCACGTTATTCTTAACATGACGGGTTATTTGATCAAATTCATCAAATTCAATCTCCTTTTCAAGGCAAATAAACCACTTATTATCTCTTACAGATGACTTATAATCATCATTACAAAAAGCATCAAGTAAAAATGGTTTTTTAACCTTTATATATGCCTGTCCCTCTATTCTCTTATATTTCCTAAATAGTATTCCATTTGCCTGATATCTCTTCTGCAAATCTTCAACCCTTGAGATATCATCCAGATACTTTATACGTATTCCATCATACTTAACATGGTTATACATTATTGTACATGGTGTTGCTTGAAAATTGTATGATATGCACTCTTTAACTTTATCTGTTGTTCTGAAAACCTTCTCCATTGAGCATCTGTCTTGGGTAATTAAAAAAACCGATTGTGGTATCAGAGAGTTAGGGAATGCACTATTGTGATATCCTGGATATGGTTCTTCATTCTCAAGCACCATAGTATTAGGTAGAATATTTGCAGATAACGTTATTAGTTTCTCTAACTTTGTTATATAGCCTGTTAACTCAATCATAGTACATTAAATTTTAGTTTAAAATATCTCTATTAAGTTACACAAAATATTAAAACAATATCAATTTTGTATATTTGTTGCCGATAATATATGATTATATTTGCAAAGACACCAGAATTGCTCTGTATACATAATAAAGTATAAACAACAATTAAACAATTTGTTACTTACAAGGGTTAATAATTATATAACCCTGGAAACTATTTTTAATTTAAAGCGATCTGTATATGAAAAAAATAGCTACGCTACTAATAATATCTATTCTTCTAACTATTGCAACTGATGCCATGGCTAAGAAAAGACGCCGAAGATCTTTCAGGAGTAAACAAAGAATAGGAACAATGCTTTATGGGGCAAAAGTAACATTCGGGATGTCTAATGTATATGGTAAATTTAATGCAAATGCCGGAAAATTTAAATTTGGCACAGAAATAGGATTTGTAGGTTCATATCAATTTGCACAGGATGCTTACCTAATAGTCTCTCCCTCTTACTCATACTACGGATCTAGCGTTGATAACGCAAATCCTCCTGCAGCAATTACAAGTGAAAATATTAACTACAGATTTCATTATGTATCACTTCCAATACAGGTACGTTTTGATTTGAGTAATTTTTATGCGGCTCTGGGACCTCAGATAAACTTCCTTGTATCTGCAAAAGGTTATCATAAATACAAAGGTAACTTTACATATTTTGAGAATGAATCTGTAACAGAATCTATTAATAGATTTGATGTTGGCGGTAGAATATCTTTTGGATATAAATTTGAAATGGGACTATTTGTTGAAATAAGTTATTACAACAGTTTTGGAGATATCACAAAAGACACTCCATCTGATGGCAGCCTACCAATTAGTAAGAACTACAATACTAATTCATATATAGGATTAGGAGTAGGAATACTATTACAGCGATAGTTTACATGAAAAATATTAAGAGTTTATTTTGCAACTACTTATCTTCAGAAAACCATTGTTGAATAAACTCTTTTATACTATCCTTTGATGCAGGTTTTGTAAGATATCCATTCATATTGTTTCTAAGAGCCTCTTTTATATCTTTATCCCTTGCATTAGCTGACATTGCAACTATCGGTATATGAATACCTTTTGCCCTTATCTCTTTAGTTGCAGTAATACCATCCATTTCAGGCATAATAATATCCATAAAGATAATATCATACGCCTTTTTATTAACCATATCAACTGCTTCTTCACCATTATTAGCAATCTCTACATCATGATAACCAAGTGACGATAATAACGATACTGCAACTTTCTGATTAATAATATTATCCTCAGCAACAAGAATTTTAAGATGTTTTGGTAAATCCATATCGTATACATTTTCGTGTTCGGTTAACATAGTAAATTTGTAAACCGACTTTAACACATCAATAATTTCATTAAATTTAAACGGCTCTTTATACAGATAATCAACACCTAATTTACGCGACAATATAAGGTTTCTTGTTCCAGGACTGGAGCTTATCATAAATACTATAAAATGATCTGACAATTCCTGTTCATGCAAAAGATATGCTTTCTCAAATCCATCAACATTAACAGAATCCATAATAACAACAATATGATACATGTTTTTATCCTTAATAATTCTGCGTTTCAATTCAATAACACCAACATCCGGATCAAGAGTTGTAATTTTTGTAATACCAAACCTATTAAAGCATCTTATATATTTGTCAGCAAACTTATTATTATTGGTAAGAAGCATTATTCCAATGTCATTCGAGTTTATAGGTACATCAAATTCAAAACTCTTAACCCGTGGTTTATCAATAAATAACCTTACAGAGAACTGTACTTTTGTTCCAGGGTTATTTTGATCATCAGATATTCCGGAAGGACTTGATATACTAAGCTTTCCTCCCATCATTTCAACAAGCTGTTTAGATATAGAAACACCTAATCCTGTTCCCCCATATATACGTGACACAGAGTTATCCTCCTGAACATATGAATCAAATATCTCTTCTATTTTCTTCTTAGATATCCCAATACCACTATCCAGAACCTGAAATGTTAGCAGAGCATATTCATTAATTATCTCATCAATAGACACTTTTATAGACAGTTTACCAAACTCCGTAAACTTAACAGCATTACTAACCACATTATTCAATATCTGCTTTAACCTATATGGATCTCCAATATAACTAAGTGGCATATCATATGGTATTGCTTTAGAAAGCATTATTTGTTTTTCAAATAGTTTTGGTTGAAACAGATTTAACGTATCTTCTAATTCATCGTTAAGATTAAATGGTATCTCTTCAAGAATCATCTTTCCTGCCTCTATTTTACTCAGATCAAGAATATCATTAAGTATAGAAAGAAGCATATCTGCTGAGTTTTTTACCGTTTCAAGGTTGGATTGCTGTTTCTTAGGAAAATCATTGAGTAATAGATTCTCTGTCAATCCAATTATACCTGTAAGTGGTGTTCTTATCTCATGACTCATCTTAGCAAGAAATTCACTCTTTGCAGAATTTTCAGCAATCTCTCTTTTTCTTCCCTCCTCAATTTCGGTAACATCCGCCACAGAAATCATATAGCTATAAACACCTGTTGTAGTTAATCTTACATCATTTTTTATAAAGTAAATTTCTTGGAAATTCTTCTTAACATAAAGATATTTATTAGATATCTCATCAGAACTCACATAGTATGGAACAATATCTGACAATGTAAACTCATGTTTAAATTTATCAAGACTATCAAATCCAAAGTAGCGCACAGCAAAATTATTAGCATAAACTATAACTCCTTTTTTATCAAGAAAGATTATTCCGATTGAAAGAATATCTGATATTTTCTCAAGCTCACCCTCTGATTTTTTCACAACCTCTTCGTGACTCTTTTTATGCTTTAACAGATTAAACATAACAATAATCATAACAGAGATAACTAATGCCAGAAATAGGCTAAGAATCAAACTCTCTTCAAATACCGAATAGAAAATAGTGTTTTGACTAAATGAAAAAATTAGTGCAAATCTGTAGCCATACATATCAAGAGGAACACATGACGAAAGAAGACTAAACTCACGTCCATTACTATTCTTTATTGTATGAGTAAAAACATCTTTATTTCCATTTATAACAAGGCTATCAATATGACTTGAATTATCAACCTCAATAACTGTTGTTCTTGAGGTTGACAGAATAGCATCTCCAGTTGGTGTTACTATCCATTTATAAATCCCCTCTCCTACATAGAATCTGTCAAGTACAGAGAACAGATACTCCTCTAGTCTTAACCAAGCTATAATAGTACCTGAATTATCTGATATAAGATTAACCTTATAACTATGTTTTATTACTGATAAATTGTTTGTTTCATGTATATTATATGATTCCGTTTGTAGTAAGTTATCTGAACTCACAGAATAACTATTACCAACACCACTGATATCAATTATAGATATCTCTTTTAATAAATCTGAATATGTTGTAAGAAATATTTTAAGTTTCAAAGAATCTGAATGGTTGTGTAAACTATGATTTTGATTATTGGGAATAAACATCTCAGCATCAGACTTCATCTCATCTATTCTTCCATATGCAATCTCTGCACAATTCTCGCCCTGAACAGAGATGCTCTTAACCATAACTTTAAGACGATGATTATAAAAACCTAAAGACACTATAACACCAACGGCAAAAACAGTCACCGATATTATTACAATTGCTACAGTACTTCGTTTCATCTGTTTATAAT
>DKJY01000131.1 GCA_002454955.1 Bacteroidales bacterium UBA6680 | reverse complement strand
GATAGGTTTAAAGTATGTTTATCGTTAACATTACTCTATCTGACTTCAAAAAAACCTCCTCTTCTACGCTAAGAGATCACTATATCTCTTTCTCTGAATGCCCTACGCGTTGCATAGGGCTATACTAATCTGGGCTTTCAGCCCGTAACTCTCTCCTAACCTGAACCATGCAACAACAAACACTCTTTCTCTGACAATCCGCTCTACTCTAAGCGAGATAGGTTTAAAGTATGTTTATCGTTAACATTATTCTATCTGACTTCAAAAAAACCTCCTCTTCTACGCTAAGAGATCGCTATATCTCTTTCTCATGCTTAGTTTCATATCTCAATTATAAATCTGCATCCGGCATTAAAATTATCATCTAATTTAATAGTACCTCCATGTGACTCAATAACTGTTTTAACATAGTTTAGTCCCAGACCAAACCCTCCAGTTCTGTACTCATTCTCGCGTTTTGCTCTGAAAAAACGTTCAAAAATTCTATCTCTGTACTCCGGTGCAATACCCGATCCATTATCCGATACCATAACAGTAATTTTATCATCAGAACGTATAGCAGTAATATCAATATTTACACCACTGCCACCATATTTAAGGCTATTCTCAACCAGATTACATATACTGTTATAGAGATGCTCTCTGTCGCCCTCAATAACTTGGTCTGATAGTTTATCTGTTACTGTTAATGTTGCTTTATGTTTATCAACAATTGGCTTTAAACATATATCTATATCTCTGAGCATATCGCTAAGATTAAAGCTACTCATTGATGATGTATAACCCTCTTTATCAAATACAGATAGTTCTAAAAGTCTGTTTACCTGATACTCCAAACGTCTGCTCTCCTTATCTATTATATCATGATAAATCAGCTTTTTATCAGGGCTGTCTGTACTCTTTAACATCTTAGATGCTAAACGCACAGATGCAAGGGGCACCTTAAATTCATGTGACATATTATTAAAGAAATCAGCCTTTGCGTTGCTAAGTAGTTTAGTATTTACAAATAGTTTTATAAGATATATTATTAGTATCAGCAGCATAAATATCAGTATCATACTAAATATAAACTGTAATACTACTCTTTTTACCGATTGTGTTAGGGCATCAGGAATATATAGCGATAGCCAAACATTAGAATTGCTGTTGCCTGATATGTTATCAACAGGACTAAAGTAGCTATATGATGATCTTCCGTTATCGTCCAAATAGGTTGTATCGGCATATGAGAACGATATTATATCGCTTATAGATGCTTTTATATCTGATTGCATAAGCTTATTTCGCAGATCGGGTCTATTGCTAATAAAAACACCCGCTGTTGTATCCTGAAATATTGCAAAGCATACATTGTAATCAATATTTTTTAGCATTAGCATGTTGTTAACAACACTATCTATCTTAGCGTATGGCAGATCTGATTTACCAATATTGTGCTTTCTGAATTTAATATGATCTATTGCATTTACCTCAAGTGCAATATCTGACACAACTCTTTTTAGCTGTTGTTGCATCTGTTTTTGCTGAATTGTTACTGTATTGTTTAACCATATAATTTGTATTATAACAAGAGTTATAAACAGTACTGATACAATTGTTACGTAGAGTTTATAAAATGTAAATGATCTTAACATATCTTTTTAATTTACCTGATTGAACACATATTTATGATCACTCTCATGCTTAGTTTCAGCAGGTTTTAACTACTCTAAAAATAGAGCTATTTAGTATGGTAATAAAGCTTCTTAAGTTTTTATTAAGCTTTTTTTGTTTCGGTTAAATATGCTTTGCTCATCAATAACCAAAACAAACCGGTATTTAAACTTGATTTGTATAAATTATTAAAACAAAGGTTATGAACAGATTTAACAAGATGAGTTTACTTATAACTGTTTTGCTGTTTCTTATGGCAAATACAAAAGGACAGCTGTACAATCTTAAAAAAGAGGTAACAGCATCTGAGCTGAAGTATCTTAAGGAGATTATAAACAGTATTGCCAAAACAGATCAGGAGTGCCGATCGTATCTCACATACAAAACTTTGGATAACAAGATAATAAGAGATATAGATTCTGTTATGGACAATGATGGTATTGAGTTGGGCATTAAGTATTCGCGATCGTTAAAATTAAAACTTACAACAAGGCAACGTGACTCTCTTAATAGAGTACAGAGCAGATTGGATTTAAACAATCACATTATACTTAGAGGCATTGTAAGCACTTATGGTTATCTGCCAGACAATATGCTTGGTGATAAGAGTTGGGTACTTCATATTCTGTTACTACATCCTCATCCGGAATGGGATGTTAACCAGTATTTGGCAGATTATTCAGCACTGCTTCTTCCTGAAGTAAAAGCTGGCAGAATGCCCGCTATTAAGTATGCACAATTTGTTGATAACATAAATGGTAAGATACTGCGTCAACCTCAGGTTTATGGAACAAATGGTCAGTTTTGTACAAAAACAAACAAGGTATTATCTCCGGGAATTAAAGATATTAAAACAACAAACAGAGCCAGAAAATTAATTGGATTACCGCCGCTAAAAGAGGGTGAGTACAGGTTGGTTAAATAGGCAGATATACAATCAACAAGCCCTTATCTTTAGGTTGATAAGGGTTTCTATATTTCCGGACTATGACCGTCTGTTACAGCCATACATATTAAACTACAACTGCTATAAAACATATCTACAGTTAATTTTATTAGAACTACATTTGCTGCTGATTTGGTGATAGGAGAAGTCTATCGACTCTCTTATAAAAGGGAATCCGGTGAGAGTCCGGAACAGTACCCGCTACTGTAAGTCCGTGCTTTAACGTTGTTAGAGCAATATGTTTTACACCACAATGTCACTGCCTGTAAAAAGGTGGGAAGGCAGTAAAACAGGATAAGTCAGGAGACCTGCCAGATACATATTTAATTAATTATTTGCTTCCGGGTTTAGAGGTCAAATAAAAACAGTATCATCGCATTAATCTTTTATCATACAGTTAAAAGTGTTAATCTATATGTATTTCTGTTTCTATTTTTTCTATTGGAAGCAAGATGTATTTATTTTTTAACAGTTTTATTTATGAAAAAAAACATCTTGTTTTTGGTTGTATGCTTTGCTTTATATGCCTTTCCGGCATTAGCGCAGAATGCAGTTTTTTCAGGTAGAGTTATCGACAAAGAGAGTGGCAATCCTGTTATTGGTGCCAATGTGGTAATTAAATCGATTAACAGAGGAACAAGTACCAACTCTAAAGGACATTTCTCTATTAACAACATTAACACTGGCAGTTACAATGTAGAGGTATCATACATTGGTTACAAGAGTTTTAGCAAAAAGGTAAGATTCTCAGGGAGTAATGTAAATCTGGATATCAGGTTAATCCGATCGAACATTGATTTAGGCGAGGTTGAAGTATCGGCAAAGGTTATCAGAAGAACCGAGTCGTCATTAAAGCTTGCTGCTCCGTTAAAGGAGATACCTTTAACAACGTTTACTGTTGATAAAGATATGTTTGAGCAGAGACAGATTGTAAGTGTAAACGAGGCTCTTAAGAATGCAACAGGAATTAGTCCTACACTTAACTATGGTGGCTTTCAGACATTCAGAATGCGTGGTTTTGGTGCACCTGTTGTAATGGTAGACGGACAGCGAGACGAACGTATGAATTTCTCAAACAGTGCGCCGTTAAGTTCGCTTGCATCGGTTGAGCGCATTGAGTATATAAAAGGGCCTTCGGCTGTTTTGTATGGTCACTCAGTTGTTGGTGGTATTGTAAACATTGTACGCAAACAACCTACCAACGATTTTAAGGCTAATGTTCTTGCATCGTATGGTAGCTGGGATACTAAGAATATTTTTATTGGTGTTGGTAACAAACTTAACGATAAGATCAGGTATCGTTTTGATGCAGGATTATCAAACAGAAAAGGGTGGCGTTCTAATGGAGATAAAACCTCAAATATATACGCCGCTATTGATTATGATATCAGCGATAATGATGTTCTTGAGATAAGATTAGGTGCAAACGACGATTTTTATGGAACAGAGACAGGTCTGCCAACTGTAAAATACGATATATATGATAAGAGTGGTAGTCTGGTATATAAAAAGGGTGATTTACCAGAGTCTTTTGATATAGAGCAACGTTATAATGACCCTTCAGATTTTCTTAAACACGAGAATATCAACGGATCTGTTCTTTACAAACATATATTTAATAAGAAGTCTGATATTCAGTTTAAGGCATCATACTCAAATGATATTATAGATTACTTCTCAACAGAGGAGCTTAGCTATCTTACATCTGCAAATCCGATATATGATAATTACTATATGAAGGATGGTAATAAGATGTATATAAATCTTGATACAATACAGAGAACATTCCCTTTACGATTCTCTCATCATACAAAAACATATCAGCACTATCTGGATTATAACAAACAGTTTAACACAGGTAGCATTAAACACAAGTTTCTTGCAGGGGTGTTCACAATGAATATCTATCGTATCTCATTTAAGGGATATAATGTAGGTACCGATGTTAAGGGCGATGGTCTTTATGCTAAGATAGCAGTTGAAAACCCTATTCTTAACCAGGGCAATCTTACAACAAGTTTCTCTAAGGCAAGTATATATAATGAGTGGGTTAATGCAATATATTTTCAGGATCTGATTGAGATAACAGATAGGTTAAATGTAATGGCAGGTATGCGATTTGATCTGTTTAGTATGGGTTACCAGACAGCAAAGGTAAAAGATGGTACAGAGCTTTCTGAAAAACAGGAATTCAATCATATTCTAAACACCTCGCTTACATACCGTTTAGGTGTTCTTTATCAACCAGTTGATGAGTTATCGGTTTATGCTTCGTACTCTAGTTTCTTTAAACCAAAAAGATCTGTTTACAACCAGAATTATATCTATATAGACAAAGATGGTAAGGAGTTTACATCAGAAGATGGTAAAGAGGTGTTTAAACCGGAGTCAGGGTATCAGACCGAGTTAGGTTTTAAATACAATATCAACTCTAAACTTAGTATAAATGGTAGTGCTTACTACATACTTAAAAACAATATTGTTGAGTATCTGGGAAAAACCACAACAGGAAATCGTATTTACGGACAAGTTGGAGTTGTTGATTCAAAAGGATTTGAACTTGATGTTATATGGTCGCCTGTAAAAGATCTTAAGCTTACTGCCGGATATACATACAACGATGCCAGATATAAAGAGTTTTCTAACAACAAATATTCAAAAAATAGTAAGGTAGATAATGTTATGGCACGATGTCCGCAAAACACACTCTTCTCCTGGATATATTATAAGGTAAACAAAGGGTTCTTTAAGAATGTAAACCTTGGTTTTGGAACAAATTTCCGCGATAAGATATATACATCAAGTAATAACGATTACGAATTACCTTCGTACTGGTTAATGGATGCTACTATTGGTTATACATTTAATAATATTACATTAGGTCTGAAAGTAAATAATATAGCTGATAAGAAACACTTTACAAACACTGTATATGCAAATCAGTACGTTCCGGGATACGGGCGTAATGTAAGTGTATCATTAGGATTAAAGCTGTAACATATAGATTATGATAAAGAATATAATACTTAAATTACATAGAATATTGGGCTCTTTAATGAGCCTGATATTCGTTATTTGGTTTATATCAGGTTTTGTTATGATATTCTCAGGATTTCCGCATGCAAACAGATCTGAGATAACTAACAATCTGCAAACAATAGATGTAACCGACTCTATAAAACAATTTCCGTTAATCACTTACCCTAAAGCAAAAGATATTAAACTATATAAGATTGGCGGACAATCTGTTTATAGTTTCAACACCAGTAACGGAAGACATATTATAGATTCGTACAGCTATTCAGCAGTTGATAGTATAACTAGGCAAGCTGCTGACTCTGTAATAGCTACAATATATAACAAACCTGTAAGGTATACCGAAACAATTGAGATTCAGGATCAGTGGATTCCGTGGTCGCATTTCTCAGACAGGTTACCAGCTACAATATATCATCTGGACGATGAGGATGATTCGCGTATATACATATCAATGGTAACAGGTGATATTATACAGGAGACAACATCATATAATCGTTGGATGGCAAGAGTTGGTGCTATACCTCACTGGTTCTATTTTAAATCGTTACGATTAAAAAAAGGGTTGTGGAAAGATGTTGTTATATGGATTTCGGCAATTGGTGTAATTATGTGTGTTACAGGAATAATAATTGGTTTAGTAAGATATACTGTACGACGAAGAGGCAGAAAAAGAGCAGGAACTCCTTATAAAAAGAGGTGGTATCGTATACACCATATTGTTGGATTAGTATTTGGTCTGTTTACATTTACGTTTGTATTCAGCGGAATGATGTCGCTTGCAGATGTTCCGGAATGGATATCTCCTGTAAAGAACAAAACAGATTACAGATTAGAGTGGAATGGTAACAGCATAGATGCATCGGAGTATAAGTTATCGGTTTCTGATCTTATTAACAGCTATAATGGCAGCAATATTAAAATGGTAGAGTGGAACACCGTTTTGGGTGAACCTTGTTACTATGTATATACTCACAACAATAAATATCCGCTTATTATTAATGCCACAAATAGCAGTGGAGAGTTATCTGTAATTAATCAGGAGGTTATAGACAGACAGTTTAAAACGGTATTTGCCGAAGATGTAAAAAGGGTTGAGATACTTACAGAGAGCGATAACTACTACGGAAGATATGATGGCGCTGAGTATCCTATTACAAAGGTTTATATGAACGATGCTGACAGGTCGTGGTTATACATTAATAACAGAACAGCTAAAGCAAGATATGTTATTAACAAAAACAGCCGTATAAGACGATGGGTATATAACGCTCTGCACTCTTTTGATTTAAAGGTTTTAAACAAACATAACTGGTTACGGATTACCCTGCTAATAATTGTAAGTATTGGTGGGTTAATTGTTAGTATCAGTGGTGTTGTGTTATCAGCAAGATATATAAAGAGACGCTTCCGGAATAGAACTCCCGGAGGTATTAACTAATATAAATCATAATAATATGAACTAGTAATAGCTTATTTAGGTTAATAATTAAATGTCCCCTCTATCTGTCATGGAGGGGATTTTTTATGCAACTTTTGAGCGAAGTATGTAAAAAATTGTTCCGGCCAAATTACTCAACCGGAACAATAATTCACTAACCTCTAATTAATATATACTGATCTAATCTTTTCCTTTCTGTATAATGTTTATATCATCAAAGAAATTACCTGCCTGAAGCTTTACTTTAACAGTTCTGTTTTTTCCGGAATCATTTGCTTTAAGTTTTACAAACAGAGTTTTACCTCCTCGTCGCTGAATATCAAAACAACCATTAGAGAACATATAGTTTACGTTCAGGTGTCCCTGCTGAATATCGGCAAAGTAGATGTTATTATCTACCGTAACAGAGTGAATCCACCACCCATCTCCTTCTGTTGTAATTGTTACTGAATCTGCACCGGATTTAAATTCTGTTTTTCTTAATGATAGTTTAATAGTGTCTGATGACTCGCCTACAACATCCTCACTATCTTTTGAGCATGACAGTAGAATAAACGATAGAACACAAATACACGTTACCAGTTTTTTCATATGTCTAAATTTTTCTTTTCAATTGTCATATGGAACTCGCATAATTTAGTCATCCTCAGTGTGTGAATAACCATTCTCATGCTTCGTTTCATTATGTAATAATTTTAGTTTAATAGTCTTAAAATGTTTATTTAGTACAGAGTAGATCAAAACAAAAATCACGCCAAAGAGTATCTTTTTACAACAAAAACTATACTTTACTCAAAAAACGGAACAACAAATCAACAATCAGAAGTATACAGTATTATTTAAAGCAGAATGCTCCGGGAATAATACCTACTTTAAAGTTTCTCTTTTTAATACCTTTTGCACTATACTGGTAAATAACACCGGGCTGTACATAGTCAATAGCATCAGCAACATAAACATCAGATGTTACCGGATTAATATCAAGTCCGTAATACCCTCCTGAGTAGGTTCCAGTGTAGTGACTCTCTATAAATATCTCCGGCTCTTCAGCTGATTCAACAGAATGACGGTATATGTGTTTGTTAATAAAGTAGAGTGTATCTTTTGTACCATTTATCCTGACCTCTGATGGCCAGTCGCCAAGTTTAAAGCGGAATATCTTCTCTACCTTACATGTTGCAGCATCAATACATATAAGTCCGGGTGCCTCATGCCCGTACGGACTACCATAATATCCTCCGTCGGTAACTGTCCATATCTTATTGTTCTTATCCATAACAAGCGACGTTGGTTGTTTAAGAACCTCTATCTCATTAACAACCTCATCTCTTTCGCTATCAATAACCAGTATCTTATTATCGTAACTCCAACAGTTAGTGTAAACAAACTTACCATATTGTACCATCTGCTCTGTGGGGTGTTGATAGAATTTACTGTAGTTGTTATTAACATCAATAGAGCCTGTAACCTTAAATGTTTCGGGATTAACTACTGCTATTGATTTTGCATACAGATCTGTTACATAGGCTTTACTTTTATTAATAAAGTGTATATATCGTGGCGATGTTAATCCGGTTATCTTACCAACAAGTTTAAAGGTATTTATATTAATCACATATATCTTACCGCTATTATTCATTACAATGTAGCCTAGTGAGTCTCTAATAGCCATACTTTGTGCAACATCTCCAAGAGGAATACCATTTGCTTCATAGAATATATTGTTGAACACCTTACCCGATTTAAAATCGAAGTATGACAGAGATGCATTGCCATACATAAAGTTTCCTTCATTAGTTATAAATACTCCATCTTCAGGCAACCTCTTATCAAACTTTTTAAAGTCCCAAAGTTCATCATCTTTCATGCAACCTGATAACAATAATGTTGCAAACAGTAGTGCTAACAATGCTTTTACAAAAAAAGTATCTATAAGTTTCATATGTCTAAATTTGTTTTTTAAAGGTCAGATGGAAGTCCGCATAATAATCATTCTCGTGTGTGTAAAAATTCTTTCTCATGCTTCGTTTCATCTGTTTATATTTTTCCTTATTTTATACATA
>DKJY01000064.1 GCA_002454955.1 Bacteroidales bacterium UBA6680 | reverse complement strand
GCCCTGGGATGGGGTGGGGTTATTTGTATTTGAAGGGGTATTATTATCTTTCTTCATATTTGTAATTTAATATATCACTATACATATTCCGGTACAGTGATTCTGTTATATTCCCGTGTTGGGATTCAATACTTTTATTATCATGCTTTTAACCAAAAGCATGCGAGAGAGTAATAAACCGTAACCCAAATTTATGTTACAGTATTTTTTAGCTGTTCTATACTACTCCAACTTATGTTTTACATTTTTATCGTCCTACGATAATACTAAGTAATCCTCCATAGGTTCAGAGTTGTCATATGTATTTAAAAACGTGTCCACAGTCAATTCTTTATCGTCCTACATTAACACTAAGCTGTCCTCCGTAGATTTTGAGCTGCCCTATGCATCTAAAAACGTGTCCTTCAGTTAAACTTTATCGTCCTACATTAACACCAAGCTGTTCTTCACAGATTTTGAGCTGTCCTATGCATCTAAAAACGTGTCCTTCAGTTAAACCTTATCGTCCTACATTAACACTAAGCTGTCCTCCGTAGATTTTGAGCTGCCCTATGCATCTAAAAACGTGTCCTTCAGTTAAACTTTATCGTCCTACATTAACACTAAGCTGTCATTCATAGATTTTGAGCTGTCCTATGCATCTAAAAACGTGTCCTTCAGTTAAACCTTATCGTCCTACATTAACACTAAGCTGTCATTCATAGATTTTGAGTTGTCCTTTGTATATAAAAACGTGTTTTACATTAAATTTTTATCGTCCACACAAATACTTAGTAACTCTACACAGGTTCAGAGTAGTCCTACGCTATTTTTTAATGTGAAAAAACAGTACAGAGTACAGGTACTCCTAAGAGTACCTGTATTTTATAGTTTTATAAGAACTTTATACATTAATTATTCTTAATCTCAACCAACTCCATATCTCCATTCACATTATAATCAAGCTTAATAATAATATCGTCAGCATCTGACATATTCTCACTCTTTATAATAAGATTGGCTCTCTTACTAAAGTCAGAATAATTAATCTCCGGAACAAAAGTCTCTGTAGAGAGTCCTGCCTGAGCTATATCTATATCAACAGATTTATTACCAGTTAATCTTACAGCAGAGAACTTAAGTGTATTCAATCCGCTATTCTGATAGTAGTAAGGCAACATAGATTTCTCAATAACCAACTCAGTATTATTACCATTATTAAGAGAGTCCCAAACCTCAGGGAACTGTGATCTTACACTGAAAATTGATGTAACAGTATTATCCTTTGCAATAGAGTTCAGTACCTCAATTACCTTGTTCTCCTCAATTTTACTGTATGTTCCTTCTGAGGTGTAGTTTATATGAACAATTATATCGCTGATACTCTCGTAATTAAACTGACGAATATTCTCAGGAAGACTTAATGTCCACTCACTCTCAATTCCGGCACCCTCAAATGGCAGGTAACGAGCATCGTTAAAGTTGAACTCAAACATTCCGCTATCGTTTGATCCGTTACTTGTTGCTATTGAGCTTCGTACACTACTCTTAATATGGTGTTTTTCTCCACTCTTCATCTTATAACCTGAGTCGCCTGTCATGGTAAGTGTAGCAGCCACAGTTGTATATGCTCCGGTTACACACGGTATGGTAATTGATACACCTTTAATACGTCTGTTGTAGTGTCCCGGATAGTCCATATCAAACAGAAGCTCCGGTAACTTAAACGAGCATGTTCCTTTTGAACGAAGGTCGATAACCTTATGCGAATCGATAAGAGCAAGTGAGATGTGCTTGGTAAGCTCATTCTTACGTTTGTGACTCTCAAGGTACTCTGCCTCCATCTTCTTAAGATCCATATACAGTTTCTCTCCTGCAAGCAGACCTTTATTATCGGCATTAAAGTGGTTGTTTGTAATAAACGATACTGGTTTGTGCGGAGCAATCTCGTAGTTATATGCATCCTCTGCCTGTTTAGCCATATTGTATGCAAGATCAAACGCTACACGGTGCAGTGCACTAATCTCTTTAGCCATCCAGATATATAGTTGCTCATTAGAGAATTTACTCTTAAGAATCTCGTAACTCTCCTTGCTCTGCTCAATCTGTGTAAGATGATTCTTCTTATCTAACTCAGATATCTCCTTACGTATCTGCGCCGACAGAATCTGCTTATCAATCTGCTCTAGCTCTTTAGCGGCTGTTTTTGCTTGGAAATCCCAATCCTCTTTGCGACGTTCGTAGCCCGCATTTGTTCCAGCAATAGATCCTAAACTATTCTGAAGTGCTGATCCCATTGATAGTGCTTCAGAAGAAGCAGATAATATAAATGCCATTTTCTCTCCACCACCATCAATTGCAAAAAGAGGAGAACCCCATATACCATTTGTTCCTGTTTTAATATCTGGAATTGGTCTAAATCCACTTTCTAATAACTTTACAGCCTGTGATGCCAACTGAAAATAGGTTCCCATTTGCATATAAGTAAGCTGCTGTTTTTCTTTATTGTTCAGACCTTTATCTATCCTATCCTGATAGTACTTTTGGCGAAACTCGGCCGATTTTTTAAGAAGTTTAAGGTGTTCAACACTGTACTGTGCCTCCTCAATACTCTTATCCTTAATCTGTGTAAGTTTCTCGGCAAGGTTAATCTCATGGCTTGCACGCAACTTAGATAACTTCTCATTATCGCGCTTCTCAATAGCTGATAACAGTCCTCCACCTAACGATTTAACCTCGTTACTAATCTCCATTGCACGTTGCAATAGTGTCTGGAATCGGTACTCAGTCTGGTTACCCCCCTTACCCTTAACAACATCAAGTATATTAAGTCCGGCAGCAGCAGCTCTTACAAGCATTCCCGGATCAATTGGTGGTGCAAAAAGCGATAATGTGCGTGCTATACCATCAATATTCAGGCTGTTACGTATCTTAAACAGTCTGTCGGCAACAAGATCCCAGTAACCCAGCATCTTATTGTTCTTAGGTATACCAAAGTATAACTTGCTAACACTGTTTGTCTTCTGCATAGCTGCAAATATACTTGTAGCCATACCTTTAAGTTTACTATCTGCCGATGCAGGTTTACTTGCAATATTCAACTCCTGCGACTCAACAAAACGCTCAAGAGCAATGCTGTTCTCAGGCTTAATAAGAGCCTCCTCAAATGTCTCTATAGCATTACCAAGACCTTTACTGTTGAACTCACTATACGCCTTAGGATCAAGTATAGAAGTCTTAATAACCTCAGGCTTTCTGCCCAACTGCTGTGCTCCTAATATATAGTACTGCATAGCCTCATTTATAGACTCCATTGTATCCAGACGGAACGACTCATCGCCACGTGCAATAAGGATATCAAGATAACGCATAATTACAGCCTTCATATAAGCACTCAGACGGATACGTGCAATATTGTGAGGTTTAAACGGATCATTACTCCAGTTCTCAATCTGTTTGTTTATATCCTCTTCGCCATCATCTTTTGATGTATCATCGCTTATATCGTATAGCAGTTCATCTATACTCACCTTAGCGTTGTAATCGGCAAATGGTTTAAATTTCCAGAAACGCTCCGGTGCCTCACCTTCCGATTCTCTTGGATCATATATAAAGTGTATCCACTTAAGTGCCTCATCGTAGTTACCCTCTATAAAGTATCTGTTACTTATCAAATAAGGTATATGGAAGAACATCTCCCAATTATATATTGAGTAAGAACCATCTAATGTATACTCAAACTTCTCTGTTATATATTTGTTGTTAAGATCAGCATCATCTGAGTTAACAAGGTTCTGTACAATATTATTCTTCATCTCGAAGTTTGTAAGATACTGTACATTTCGCTGCTGTTTAAGCACCTTAATATATTCAGGTACCTTAGCTACAACAACCTCTGCATTATCTCCAACACTCTTCTTTACAGCTACCTCATCCGGATCAAGTACTCCATCAACACCATACACATCAAACGCACGACGCATATTCTCCATATATGGCAGATAACCCAAATGAGCATTCATTACAGGCTTATACTTATAATCAATTGTACCATTTGTACTATTATTTATCTTTATAAGCTCTTCGTCATCAACAACAGGTATTGTAACAATTGGTTTACCACATGGGGTAATTTTATTTACTGTTGCATTGCTATCAACGTCGGTATATATATTCTCGTTCTCATTTACAGAACCACTCTGACTACCATCAACAGATATCTCACAAAGATTTGAGATAACTTTAACCTTAGCTATACTCTTCTTCTTACTCTCATCGTTTGTAATATCTTTTACCTTCTTTTGTACTTCTGTTTTATCAATATCTGCCTTAACAGAAGGTATATAGATAAGTGATTGCAGACCATTCTCAACAACAAACGGAGCCTGACAATAGAAGTTACCATATTGGTGCGGATATATAACCTTAGTCACACTGCTGATATTCTCAACAATATTTGTTGAGTGTAATCCGTTATCTACAGATTGTACAGGAAGGGTAACCCACTTTACATCAGCGTTAGCCATAATTACACTCTGAGCTTTATTCTTAAGCCCATTGGTAATAACATAGGTTCCTCCTTTATAGGTACCATTCTCTACAGTAGATGTAGACTCAGTATCTATCATTTTGGAAAGTACAACCTGATTGTAACACTCTACTTTATATGAGAACCCTGTAGTATCTCCTGAAGATTCAGTTATAACCGTAGGTTTTACAATACTAAGATATTTATCAGCCTCGTCGGTATATACCAGACGATAATCCATCTTCTCAGACTCATTGGTATACTTAACCTTAACAGTGTTCATCTCTACCTTTTTCTGAGACCACTTACTATTAACGTACTCGCTCCAGCATACCTGAATTTTGTAGTATTTATCAGGTACCTTACCCTTGTTATCCTCTTTAAGATCCTCATCTGTTGGCTCTACCGCATCTTGCATAAACTCAAGCCAGAACAGTATAAGTCTGTCGTTTATTACCACCGGTGCAATATGCTCTGAGTTTATCTGTACATCAAGTTTTACCCATGGTGTCCAATATGACTCATTAATAAGCTTTCTGTAATAGAACTCCTTAGGTTCGTTACGTGTACGACCTATTACATGAAGAACAGAGTAACCACGCTCTCCCTCCTCGTTATACATCTGACAAATCTCAATATTTGCTACATCCTGTAGTTTCGAGATATAACCGGCATAATGCTTATTGATAGTCTCTTTGGTAATCTCATTACTTGTAAGTTCCTTCTCAAGATCCTCAAAGAACGGTGTTTTGTCGTCTCTAAGTTCAGGCTCAATCCAGTTTTCAGGATACAAGAATATCTTTCTGTTTGCTTCCCAAACACGATACAAACTCATCCACTCCCAGTTCTTCTTATTCTCCGGTCTCATTGATAAACCTGGCTCAAGATTCATCTGAATACGCTGAACAAACAGTTGAATAGCCAATGTAGCCTGTACAATACGGCTTGATGAGACAGCTGGTGTCATCTGTGTATCTATCAGATAGTATGAGAACAGATCGTTTTCGTCTTTAAACAGATCTGGTTTTTTCTCAAGCATATACTGTACAAGAGCATTACGCTGTTTTGTTCTAAGATTGTTTCGCTCATCTGTAACAATTTCAAAATAACGTTTCTTAGATATCCACTCCTTTGTCTTCTGAGCAATCTTATTAATACTCTTACTGCTAACGCCCTCTTTCTTTATAAGGTTAAAAGCATCATCAGAACCTATATCACCATCTCTTGTAACAACCTTAAACACCTCTCCTATCTGGTTAAACCATGTAAGATTTGTATTGTATTTTGTCTTAGTACCATCGGTATACATATCGTTATGTATCCAGATAGTTAACATATCCTTAAAATCGATATACTGATCTAATACAGAATTAAGTTCAGATACAGATTTTGTTGTTATTTGAGCGTATAAATCAAAACGATTCTTATTCGCTTTAATATATTTCCCGGTATCACACAGAGCAAGCATATTTATAAATGCGTCAAATGCAATATCAGCATCGCCGCTCTTCTGCGGAAGGTTAAATATATCAATTGGTGCAGTATCTGCATACTTAAGATCTTCTACTGTAAGTTTAAACATGTTTGCAGCAGAGAGAACCTTAAGAATCTTTACAATCGGTTCTTTTATCTGCTCAACAACAGTATGTGCATAGAACTCCTCAGGTTTCAACAGATTAATAATATAATCAGTTACAGATAGTTTGCCAATAGTATATTTCATCATAACAGCCTCTGTCATCTCAGAATCTACTTTTGACAGGTCTGATATCTGATTTACAATATACTCTGTAAACTCATCCTTATTCTCCAGATTATCAGGGTACACAGTAAATGTATCTTTCTGCTTAAGAATATTGTTTACAAGTGTTTCGGCACCAATACCATTGGTTATATCAACAAAACAATTTCTTAAAGAGATAATTATATGCTGATAATTTGGATCGTTTACTTCTACATTATTATTCAGCAAGAAATCAGTTATCTGATTAAGTGCAGAACCCACCATAACAAATGGATGCATAACCAACTTCTCTTTTACAAGATCTTCTGCAGAACCTGTAGCTTTAGCGATAGTGTTAACAAAGAATGTCTCCAGCGTAACATCATTATCTACCATAGGGTCTATATCCGCCAGCCTCTTCTTCTCTGATATAAACTGATTAAGAACATTTCGTGCATCGTCTAATGTATATTTGGCATCGTTCTCTCCGTTATAGTTCTTTAATAAAAGATCAAGCTGATTAAGATCTATCTCATGTGATACAAAATTGTTCCATATTGATATCAGTTTCTCAGAATCATTAACCTTATCTGTAAGAACTATTCTGTTATCAGATGATGTGATACCATTAAGCTCACATATTCTCTTAAACTCAAAGGCATTTACATTCATTAAATCCATTAATGCAGATGCTGTAATTAATCTGTTTATACCGAATGAGTCAAACACATAATTATCAGACTTCTTATTAAATAGGAATTCTAATCTTTTAAAGTCATCTGTTTTTATATTAAGTGTTTTACATATATAATCTGAGTAATGAGAAACCTTGCCATCAAGATCATACAACCAATAATAGCTACCATTTGAAATCTGATGTTGTAAATATACGTTCTGACCTCTCTCTACTTCATCAACGGGATTTATACCTCGTGCATCTTGTGCTGATTCTTGTATTTCTTCAACACTACCCCATACAGTAGAACCTAATCCTTCCTGAGCAAGATTAAACTTCTCAATCTCTTTCTGTTCCCATGTATTAATTACTTTAAGAGCATGATCTCTATTAAGGAATGACAAATTCTCTATTGAATAAATAGATTTTACATTATCACAAACAGCATAAAATATAGAAAAATCACCTCTCATCATGTAAAGAATACTTGCTACATTCACAAGTTTCAAGAAACATTCTTCTGTATAAATGGACCTATCTTCTTCTTTTGAAAATAAAAAACTTAATTTCTTAAAATTATTCTCAGAGATTATATATTCTTTAGCAATTAATTTAGATACAGTGGTTAAGTCTCCATTAGCATCATAAACATACTTGTCAATAGATATATTAAACTTAGTAGGCCTTGAAAAGCTATTAATCATATCTATATACAGCTTTGATGTATCAGTTTTAATGAAAAAATCTCTATAATATGATATTTTATCACCATAGTCTAATAAACCTACAGTACCAAATAGTTCAAACAGTTTACTCTCTCTAAGATCGTATGTCTGTTCTAACATCTTTATTTTACCAAGTAGAGTTAAAGCATCTTTATTGATAGGCGCATTTGTTTTATTCTCGGCTGTTAACACTGCCATTCTGTTTTCTGTAGAGAACAGTATTGCATCTAACAGAGGTACAGACCATTTTGTTGCTTCAAGCAGACGTTGATACTGATACATTCTCTTTACAAACTCTTCGGCCTCAGATTTAACTGAAAATTGAATATATGCATTTGCCAGTTTTATCTTATCGTCGTAATGTATTGTATAACGCAGATCTTGCCCATCAAGGATAGGGTTTACATAGTATGATGATAAAAGCTTATTCAGATCATCAAGACGCATATCTGTCTTAGCCAAAAAGTTCTGTATCATTAACTTTAATACAGGAGCATCTCCGGTAATTAAAGCTTTAAAACTATTCTGTAATACTGTAGCTTTTCCACTTGTAAAAGGAAATAACTCCTTGTCTTTAGGTGTAAGATTAAGTATATCTGTATATGAATCAACTACACTATCCATCTTACTAAACGGAACAGCCAGTTTACTACGATTTACACCAAGTGCTCTGCTATATATCTTCATCTCGTCAGAGAACATATCAAATGGTTTGTGACTCCACGAGGATACTTCACGACTCTTAATTACATCGTAAACATTGTAGTTTATATACTCAGGATTAGCCTTTATCTGTTCAGCACTCTTTGTTGTTCCTTTAAAGTCAGAGATAATCTCACACGAAGCCTCAAGCTCACACACCTCATTCTCAAGAATCTCTACAACAAGATCTATATAAGGTATATGGGTAACTGCATTGGCACTATCAAGAGGTATCTTTGCAATCTCCGGTCTGCGTTTAATAAGTCTGGTATATAGTGTCTCTGCATCTTTATCTGCATCAACCTTATCGCCATTAATCTTATAGGTATTCAACAGATTAAGTATATCAACAAGATATGCCGCAGGACTTAATACAGAGTCACCATGCTCGGTATCAGTAATATCCTGATCTCCAAATAGAGTCTGCATATCAGGTAGTGTAAGAAGTCTTACAGTATCATCCTGACTACCCTGGAGCTTAGGATCTCCCGGACGAACAAATATTGGGTTTGCACTATTGGTTGCAGTTGAGTACTTATTAAGTATAGACAATACCTTGTTAACCTTTAACTCTGCAGCATGATAAACCTTCTCTGATTCTTCTTCTGAAATATTTCCAGTCACTTTATCAAGGAATCTTTCTCTACCCATCATTACAATGTCATAAGCAGAATTTATTCCTCTCTCTATAAGTGTTACAACAGTCTCTAAACGTGATGTATTTGTAATACTATAGTTACGTTGCAGTGTATTCAAGAATAGTATCCAGTTATCCTTACTATTAACACCAGTACCCTCAGCTGTCATAATTGCAGAGAGTGAATTCAGGTTTTTCTCAATATAGTCGCGAGGAGAATCTTTCTCTATATTAAACTGTTTACCAATAGACTTTGATATATCGTAAAAGCAACTATCTGAATCTTCTGCTACCGATATTAATTTAGCACGTAATTCATTAAACAGATTCTGCTTGTCCAGATCGCCTTTAATACTAAAGTCGTTCATATTGGCAAGACGAAGGAGCAGTGACTTTGTAGGGTATGTTGTCTCTATCTTATTGTTAACGTATCTACCAAATGCTTTTGCTCTTTCATCCTTTGACGAATGAGGCATGAATGATGCTGGTATAGTTGTTGGATAACCTATACTGATCTCCTTTGCTAAACTTATATAATTCGTTGCCAAAATATCATTAACAGATTTTAGCTCAGCATTACTTTCATGAGGGTTATTAACAAACCGGTTTATTATATCATCACAATTCATGCAAAGATTACTGTATTCCACAGCACGTTTTACTTGTCGTGTTATTACACCAGAAGTATCGCCAACAAACAGAGGGTTACTCTTTTCTCCTTGCCAAAAACTATCATCAAGTTTCAGATTATCGTATGTATATCCAACAAGTTTTCTGACAAAAGCAGATTTATGAGAACTGTTACTAAGAAACTGTGTCTTGATAACACTATCATCAATTCCAACAAAGATATCGTTGAACTTAAGCTCAATAATACTTACAATCTTGTTCTTTATCTTTGTTAATACATCATTAACATCTAAATCAGAAGATATGTAATTCTTATCTTTTGCCTCAATCAGTTTCTGATTCAGAGCATCATTAGACATTGAGAATATTGACGTAATTGTAGGCTCAACTCCTGCCATAAACAGTCCGAACAGAGCCTCTTCAACCTCCATCTTAAGTACTCCATTCAGGTCTCTTGCATGGCTTATAGCTTTAACCTCATCTACAGAGACCCCAAGTATTGAAGATATGCCAAGGATTTCATCAACATTGTACCCTTTTCTGAAGAATCTCTTTGGCAATGCCGCATTTGCATCAGGGATATTAAGTGATGGAACAAAAAAGTTCTCTCTTCTGAAAATTATAGAATACAGATTAAGAGTACTTGTAGTAAACTTAAAGTTAACAATATCCTCTTTATTTGTTGTTGCAAATTTAGGAGACAGGCTAGTTTTAAAGTTATCACTTTTAACATTATACTGAAACGATCTCCATGATGTCGCATCCTCCCTATTTATGTCAAAGTTTGGAGTAAGTATTTTTATACTTCTTAAGGTCGAAGAATACTTCTCCATTTTAGTAATAAATCCTCGACAATCTTGCTGACTACCTTTATGTTCATAATAGGTCCAGAAAGCTACAGACTTTTTAGGTTCGTAGGTTATTCCTGATATCACTTTCTCAGTGATATTCCACCCCTCACCTGTCTTCTGAACACTTACAACCTCATATTTTTTACCATCCTTCTCATTAACAATAATGTCACCAACAAAACACTCCTCATTAACAAGTCTTGTATCAACATCATCAATTACTCCATTAAAAATATCATTTATATAACTAACTTCAGACGACGAAAATGATTGAAAACAAAAATTACTTGGTACACTCTCTGTTTTATCATTTGTTGTTTCAATATCTTCATTATTGTAAAACTTCAATTGTAGTTTTGCATTAGCAGCCAACAAATCTCTTCTGTATGGTAATGAGTAATCTCCATTTACATTAGTTAATGCATTACCTACAAGAGTACTTTTATCACCAATACTCTCTTCATTATCATGAAGTGAATATAACTCTACTAAACATCCTGTGGCACTTACATTATTATACCTTTTCAGTTTACCTTTAAAAAAGTGACATATTTTAGTAGAAATATTATTAACGTATAGTAGTTCCTGAAGGTTTGTATCAATAATCTCCTCTCCAAATAGCTCTAGTTTTCTACCATTACGCTTTATTGCAAATTTAAGGTGTTTATTATCTGCATCAGCAAATATATCGTTACTATTCAGAAGAAAACTATATCTACCATTTTTATCTGTAATACATGAATTGATAGCTTCTTCAACACCACTCTTGAATCTAGAAATAACAATCTCCAATCCTTCAAGTACTTTTGTAGTTGAATATTCTATTAAAGTCCCGGAGATATTAAACATAACTGGAGGAACTACTTCTTCTGGCTTTATTAAAATATTATGACTTATTGTACTATCAAACAGGGTTGGACTAAATGATGTACCATCCTTTATTTTTAATTCTTTCTCACCATCTCCACTATCTACATAAGCCTTTATCTCTATAACATTCAAATCATTCAACATAAAACTATCTGTACTTATAGTTGTAGAATAATTTGCCTTTTTAGAGATGATTGTACTGTTTTGTTCACAAAGTTGCACTTTTGTTTCAAACCTATAGAAAACAAGTCTTAAGGTTGTATTATCTGGAAAATTAAGATTTGTTACCTCTCCACTAACAGTAATATTCTTAACTTTATCTTTATCAAAATCTGGTAAATGAATATCCGGACCTATATGGCCTCCTTCTAGGTCATCCACACCTTTAAGTTTATCTTGATTCTCTGACATAAAATTTATTTTTTAAATTATTACTTTACTTCACCATACACTTTGGGCATTTAACAGGGGGATACACCTTATTATCAGTTAGTTTTAAAAAATCTGAAATACCCGGTTATATGGGGAAGAACTTTTTTATTCTATTATTTAATTCTTGTTACAAACACACTATATTATATCATGTATCTGTTAAACTGTTTTTTTATTAAAGGGGTTAAATACAGTTGTTAACCTTTAAACATAGACTCTACTACAGTCAGTTTACCTTGAAGTATCGTTTTTCGCTCTTCGTTTGGTTGATCTTTATCATAGTATAACCAAATCTCATACAGCATAACTCCCGGATCAAAACTGTTATCGCCAGAAGGTAGCTCAATAGTAACCTCCTCTTTTGTAATCTGTCCGGCAACAGATTTAGATATCTTCTTTAGCACTTTATTGCTATCAAATATGTACAACTCTGCGCTACACTTTGAAAGATCGCTATATCTGCCTGGTAGATCAACTTTAATTTTAAACGTCTCTGTATTATTCTGTACTATCGAAATATTTTCCTGTTTCATATGTTTATAATTGT
>DKJY01000018.1 GCA_002454955.1 Bacteroidales bacterium UBA6680 | reverse complement strand
AACTCGCATAATTTAGTCATTCCCGTGTGTGAAAATCCTTTCTAATGCTTCGTTTCATAATCTTTCTTTTATAAATAGTTAGTGTTTTATCTTGTTTATAAAGTCGTCTCTATAGCTGTTTGATATTGGTATAACTGCATCTCCAATATTTATTCTGTTTCTCTCTATACTATCTATTTTGGGTATTGAAACTATGTATGAGTTGTGTACTCTGGTAAATATATTGCCTGGCAGAAGTTTAATTATATTTTTAAACGACATCAGTGTCATTATCTTCTTGCTGGTTGTACAGATCATAAGGTAATCTTTCATTCCTTGTATATAGAGTATATTATTAATATCAATACGCTCTGTTCTGTATTCGGTTTTAACGAATATAAAATCGTTCTGCACATATTCTGTTGGTTTTTTAATGTATCTGTATGCTTTGTCTACAGCCTTAATAAATCGTTCTACCGAGAATGGTTTTAATACATAATCTATTACATCTAACTCATATCCTTTCAGCGCATACTCATCGTATGCTGTTGTTATAATTACAGCGGGTTTTACCTCAATTGACTCCAATAGCTGAATTCCTGTAAGTCGTTTCATTCGTATATCAAGAAATATGAGGTCTACACTATTACTGTTCAGATAACTTACTGCACTTACAGCACTATCAAATGTCTTTACCAGATTAAGATAGTCTATCATACCAATATATTCTGTTATCTTTCTAAGGGCTAATGGTTCATCCTCTATTACAATACAATTAATAGTCATTAGATATCTATTTCTAGTTCAACATTAAATCTATTATCAGATGTTGTTATCTGTAATCTATGTCTGTCAGGATACATTAATTTCAACCGTCTTTTAACCGTAGATAATCCAATACCATGTACTCCATCTTTATCTGTCTCGTCAACGCTATACACATTCTTACAGCTGAATATAATCTTGTTATTATCACAATTAAATCTTATTACAATACCATTCTCTATATCAGAATCAACAGAGTGTTTAAATGCATTCTCTATAAATGGTATAAATATCATAGATTGAATCAGTATATCTCTGTTGACGCAGTTTATACTAAAATTCAGAAACGCAGGATTTTTAAATCTAAGCTTTTCAAGTTCAATATAGTTCTCTATATAGAGTAACTCTTTTGTAAATGGCACTTTATCTGTTTTGTTCTGATATAACATATATCTCATTATTGATGATAACTTTATAAGTGCATCTGATGCCTTAGCCTGATCAAATCCTATAAGGGTATCTATATTATTAAGCGTATTAAACAGAAAATGTGGATTTAACTGAGATCGTAAAAGGGTCAGTTCACTCCTAAGATTCTCCTCTTTTAGTTTATCGTTTAGTTTTCGCTGCTCAATCCAACCAAACAGGCTTCTGAAACTGACACCTATAATAAAAAAAACAGCTTGAAACGATATCATATAAACTATATTATCAATAAGTCTTATTAATGATCCGATTGCTACCAGATATAGTACTATTGGCATTACAATGCATATAGCAAGAACAACCATAAATAGTATACTCTTCTTAATCTTTCTCTGATACAGGGATGTTACTATATATCCTGTATAGAACGGTATAACAAACCCCATTGTAATACTAAATGTTTTTATGTATGTTTTTATATCCAGGTTACTGTGTGGTTTGTTTAGTAGCTCGCCCAGGACTATAATAAAATTATTTACTACTATAAACAGCAACAACCATATTATAATGTGCATTAATACTATATATCTCTTCTTCATTTACTGCTTATTTATTCAACGAACCTAGTAATTATTAATAATTTACTAAAAAATAATATACTGTTGTAGCTTTTTTGTCTATCCTTTAATGGTTTTTATCTATTATTTATTTTGGCTTTTATACAAAAAAAGGGCTACCAAACTGGCAGCCCTAATAAACCAAACTAAAAAAACTAGATATTAACCTATTGCTTTGGATTCATAAGAATCTCAACAACGTTAGATTTTTTGAATAACTTCTTAAGATTCTTCTTCAGTTTCTTAGGAGTCATTGCTTTTAATTCTTTTATAAATGCATCATCTGTAATAGCATCGTAGTTGTACTTCTCTTTGCTGTTAATTGTGCTAATCCAGAATCCGTTCTTCTTTGTAGCTTCATTATATTGCTTAGCAAAGTACTCTATAGTTTTATCAAGATCGTCTTGTGTTGGTCCCTCTGCAAGAATCTTCTTAATCTCCTTATGTACAATCTTTATCATATCCTCTGCTTTTTTAGGATCTGTATCAAACTGTACGTTAAGTTTAAATTCTGGCGACGGTACTACATCATTCTCAGACCATACACCAACTGTATATGCTCCACCGCTCTCTTCTCTGATAGATTGTGTATATCTTATATCAAGAAGATATGCAAACAGACGAAGTGAAAGGTTATTCTTTAGGTTGTATTTATACGGAGCAACATATGATACTCTTAATGCTGTTTTTGGAGTCTCCATTTTAAAGTCAAATGCTTTTCTTGTACTCTTTGACGGAGCATTTACTTTATCGTCTCTCCAGCTCTCTTTGCGTCCTGTATTAGGAAGAGCTCCAAGATATGACTCTATAAGAGATTTTGTTTTTGCAGGATCTATATTTCCAACAAATGTGAATGTGAAATCACCAGCATTTGCAAAACGATCTGCAAATATATTTTTAGCTGTATTAAAATCTATCTGCTTTAACGATTCTGCATTAACTACCGGACGACGAGCACTGCGGCTACTCATTACAACCTGAATAGTGTCGCGGAAGTTAGAGTTAGGATCTTTTGACTGGTTAGCCATATATGCATCAAGGCGTCCCATAAATGTGTTAAACTTCTCCTCATCAAAACGTGGTGCTGTAAAATTAAGGTATACTAACTGTAGCATAGCCTCAAAATCTTTAACAGATGATACCCCGGAGAATCCTTCGCTATAAGTATTTATTACAGGGTTAACACGCACAGTTTTTCCTGTAAGCTGTTTCTTAAGAGTTACCGGATCAAACTTACCTAGTCCGCTCATCTCTACAACAGTTGTAGCAAACTCACCCGATATAATATCTTTAGCCGGTACAAGAGATAATCCACCTTTGCTTGTAGCAGACATGTTTATCTCATCCTTTTTAAAATCGGTCTGTTTAATAATAACCTTAACACCATTTGCCAGAGTCCATTTTGTTGTTCCAAAAACTTTATCTGTCTCCTCCTTAACAACCTTAGATCCTTTTGGAACAGTTGCAACAAGTGGTTCAACTACAAAATCGTCTTTATAAGCGTCAACTTTAGCCTCTCTTGAAGCTTTAAGAGCTTCTAGCAGTTGTGCCTCTGTTGGGTAATCTATACCTTTATCAGGACCTGTAACAGATACCAGAATATTCTTATCTGTAAACCATCCCTTAATAGCCTGGTTAAACTGATCAACTGTAACCATTCCAAGTATCTGTTGAGCCATCTTATACTCTGACTCAATACCCGGCATTGGTACATTCTCAAGGAAGTGACGAACAATCTCTGTTACGATATCTTCGTGAGACATGTTGTTACGCTCATTATATGCTTTCTCATATCTGTTAAGAAGACTTGTTTTAGCTCTCTCAAACTCCGATGTAGTAAATCCATAACGCTTTACTCTCTCTAGTTCTGTAAGAACAGCGTTGTATGCAGTCATAACACTGTTTCCTTTTGCTGCAGAACGGAATGTTACGGCATCAATAGGAAGGAATGTATGTCCAAAACTTGAAGCTCCGTAAACAAACGGAGGATTCTCTTTCTGTACAATCTCACTAAATCTCTCATTAATCATCTGAGCATATAGTGCAGCAACAAAATTCTGAACAAGTGCTCCTGCTGAGTTTCTGTACTCACGAGGTATACGTTGGTGCTTTATTGTGATATTAATAAGTGTTGATACTGCTTCAGGATCTTGTACTATTGCAAAACGAGGTTCTACATTCTCTGGTATTGGATCTATAATACGCTCTTTTTTATCTGTTCTAGCAGGTATTTTACCAAGTATATCCTTAACCTTTTTCTCTACCTGATCAACATCAATATCTCCAACAATAACTACTGCCTGAAGATCCGGACGATACCAGTCGTTATATAGAGTCTTAATACGCTCATAAGGGAAGTTATCTATAACCTCCAGGTCTCCTATAACTGTTCTCTTTCCATATTTTGAATCTTTAAACAGAATCTTATTGGCCTCAATCATAGCTCTGCGTCCGCCACCCATTCTTGTTCTGTACTCCTCATGAATAACGCCACGCTCGCTATCAATCTCCTTATCAGCCAGAGTAATGTAGCTTGACCAATCATTAAGAACAAGTATACATGAGTCAATTATCGTCTCTCTTAGCAAAGGAATCTCTTTAAGATTATATACAGTCTCATCGTAGTAAGTGTACGCATTTATATTACCTCCAAACGATGCTCCTATACCCTCTAGAAATGTAAATAGCGATTTCCCCGGGAAGTTTTTTGTTCCATTAAATGCCATATGCTCAAGAAAATGAGCAAGGCCATGTTGGTTATCGTCTTCCTGAAGAGAACCAACAGCATTTGCTATATAAAAATCGGCTGTCTTTTCCGGTTTGCTGTTGTGTTTAATATAGTATTTCATTCCATTAGGAAGAACACCATGTCTTACACTCGGATCAATAGGCAGGTTCTGATTGCCCTGTGAAAATCCGAATGTTGAAATTCCTGTTAGCACTGCTGCAACAAGGAGCTTTCTAAATGATAATTTCATAATCTAAACATTAAATAAATAAATCAAATCTGTGTTATTGTATCTGCTTTGATTTACAAATATGGGAAAAGTTTAATGTTTTATTTTAATTTTTTTACTATTCGTATAAAAAAAGCGGGAAACCCGCTTAAATATTGAGGTTCCGGAGAAGCAACTATTATGCAACTCCGAAACAATATTTTATTTACTTACTCTTCTTCGTGAACATATTCGAGAATATCTGCCGGCTGACAGTCTAACTCTTTACAGATTGATGATAGTGTAGAAAATCTAACACCTTTTGCTTTACCTTTTTTCAAAATAGAAAGGTTAACTATTGAAATACCTATCTTCTCTGACAGCTTTGTAAGAGTCATTTTTCTCTTAGCTAGCATTACATCTAAATTAACAACAATGGGCATAGTAATAACTGTTTAAATGAAACTATCCTGTTCTTCTTTTAACTCGGCTCCGTACTTAAATACCAACGCTATTATTAACAGAAACATTGGTTCAATCAGTAATCCCGGTAATCCAAGCAGGTGACCGGTAAGACTAAAATTAGCCGATACGCCAGATGCAGCATCAAATATCAGTCTGCTCTGAACGTAGTGTTCACCCCACATGTTAAAAAACCACGAAACGGTAGTTAAACTTATATATATAACAGCTATATTTCTCAATCCTTTAAAGTTTTGAACAGAGAATGGATTTTTGTTTGCAACAGATTTTATTAACCTTATAATAAATCTGAAAACATAGAGAACTGCAAGAATCTGCAGTAAGGCTAATACATATCCCAGATATCCTACCATAGGTATTGTTTGCAGAAAACCTACATTACCGTGTGCACCTTCTATATATGCAGACAGTTTGTTGGCATGGTCTTCAGCTACAAAAGAGATATTCTCAATTGTAAGTTCTACCGGAAGGAATACAACTGAGTCAGCCATTAAATCGGGTTTAAAAATTGATAGCACAAACGCGACGGACATAATAGCAAATAGTATCCAAAGGATAATGTACAAGATTCGGAATATCCACCGTGTAATGTTTACAAATACACTTAAATTCATTTTGGTCTAATTTTGTTTACAGTAACAAAAATAGAATAAAACATAAAAAGTGCACTATTTCTACGTTTTATTTTAAACCTTTTATGTAAAAAATAGTCCTCTGCACCATTTAATAATACGGTTTTATCATATAAATAAGATAATATACTAACTTGCACCCGATTTAAAATTATTGTATAATTTATGAAGTTGACGGTTTGCAGGAAAGCGCATTTTAATGCTACGCACAGACTAAATAATCCGAACTGGAGCGAGGAGAAGAACAGAAAGGTGTTTGGTGTTTGCAATAATACAAATTACCACGGTCATAATTACGAGCTTATTGTTAAGGTGAAAGGTGAGGTTGATTCAGAAACAGGAATGGTTATGAATATGAATCACCTGAAAGGCCTTATTGATAAGTATATTATTGACAGATATGATCATAAGAATCTGTATGTAGATATTGAGGATTTTAAGGATCTGAATCCTACTGCCGAAAATATAGCCATTGCAATATGGAGAATATTACGAGAACATATTGCCAAAGAGAATGAGCTACTGATCCAGTTATATGAAACTGATCGTAATTTTGTAGAATTTAGTGGCGAATTTTGAGATTAATACTAAAATATATATCAAAATTTTTTGTACTCATACTGATGATTCCACTATGGGTATATAGAAATATTATATCACCTTTTACACCATCGTCATGCAGACATATACCTACATGCTCTGCGTATGCTGTTGAAGCTTTAAAAAAACGTGGTCCTATAGTAGGATTATGGCTTACTATACGCAGGGTATCAAGATGTCATCCTTGGGGAACACATGGTTACGATCCGGTGCCAGAAAAGAGAGTAAAGAAAAAAGAGAATATAACAAGATGAGTTTAACAAGAAAAACTGAGGAAGATTACATAAGCCTTCAGGCAAAATTAGATAAACAGAAATGGCCTGGAAAGTATATGTTTAAATTTATTGTTCCTAATAATCAAGATCACATATCAAAGGTTTTAGCTTTGGTTATTAACCCAAAAGCACAAGTTAAAACTACACTATCTAAGAATGGTAAATATGCAAGTATCAGCATTGTTGAGATTATGAAAAATTCGCAGGCTATTATTGATAGATATAAAGAAGCCGAGAATATTCCCGGCCTATATTCGTTATAATAACATTACTCAGCAGCTTACATATCAAGCTGCTGTTTTATTTTCTTCAACCCAGTTTTACTTACTTTTAATGTATTTCCACAAGCTGTTTTTACAACATATGAATCTTTCTCATACAACTGTAACGACAGTATATTATTAATATTCACTATATACGATCTGTGTATTCTGACAAACTGCTTTGGGTCAAGTGAACTCTCAAAGAACTTCATGGTTTTCTGTTTCAAAAACCTTCCTTTCTCTGCATATATCATTACATAATCATCTTGTGCCTCAATATATTTTATCTCTGATGTTGGCACAACGTTTATTTTAGATCTGTCTTTTATCACCACACGTTGCAGAAATTCATCTTCTGTAGTGTTTGGCGTATCTATAAGTCTCTTCTCATTATCTCCCTTTTCTCCGTTTGCCAAACGTACAGATGCTTTATCTATTGACTCTGCAAATCTTTTACGTGAATATGGCTTAAGAAGATAATCAACTGCATTTATCTCAAATGCTTTTATTGCATATTCATTATAAGCCGTGGTAAATATTACACATGGCATATTTTCAACAAGTTCAAGCACCTCTAAACCTGTAAGTTTAGGTATTTGAATATCTAAAAATATCAGATCTGGATTACTCTCATTTATAATCTTAACCGCATCAAATCCATTATCAACCTCACCAATTACCTCTATCTGTTCATGGTCTGCGATATAGTTGTTCAGCAGATCTCTTGCCGGTTTCTCATCTTCTATAATTAATGCCTTTATTTTTTTCATTGTTTTAGTTTTGTTTTAAAGGTCTTTATAAATTTTATTGTTATTGAGGAATCTTTAATTTCACAATGTATTTATCTCCTTCGCGTAGTCTGGAAAAATGGGCTCTGTTACCATAAATAAGAGCTAACCTCTCTTCAATATTTTTAAGTCCTACACCACTCCCTTTCTTTACATAAACACTATCATTACAACTATTTGATATTGTAATAATCAGGCTATTCTCCTCACAACTAATAATCGTTTTTATCTCTGCTTCCTCTATAGAGTCCTGAACTCCATATTTTATTGCATTCTCATATAGTGGCTGAAGTATCAAATTAGGAATAAGCAGATCATCTATATCACTATTATACTCAAAATTACATATAAGCTTTTCGCCAAACCTTACCTGTTCAATCTCAAGATACGATTTTATATTCTCTATTTCGCTCTTAAGCGATGTCTTTTCATCTTTATTGTGAGCCAGAGAATATCTAAGAAAGTCTGATAATAGAATTATCATTTCATGAGCTTTTTCAGGATGAGTGATTGTAAGAGAACTTATTGAGTTAAGGCTATTAAACAGGAAGTGAGGGTTAAGTTGCCATTTTAACATATTAAGTTCTGTCTCCTTAACAAGTTTTTTAAGCTTCATCTCTGCAACAGATTTCTTACGCAGTTTAATATTATTTATTGCCATATGATATATCATTGCTATTACAAAGTAGTAAAGAGTACCCATTCCTAACCGCCAAGGCATAGGCTCAACAATATAATCTTTGTAATACTCTGGCTCGCCATAAATTAATATGGTTATACCTAAACCTAACGACAACCATATAAACTGAATAATAAGTGCCGCAGAAATATGGTGTATTAACAAACTTACAAGATCCGATTTATGATTTGATGTGTGCATAACCGGAAACCATATTCCTAAACCCAGTATTGCAAATAGTCCATTATATATCACCGAATCTACAATTGCTTTTCCTGCAGATAGTGGAGTATAATTGAGTAGTAAACTAGTATGCAGAGTACCAAATACTATCCAAAATGCCAGATAAGCAATTGTACCCTGCTTGTTTTTTATTATCGGGTTTTCAGTAATCAATGTCTGCTCCTTCTTGATCTGATTTCACCACCACCAAACAGCACAAAACCTTTTATAACAATCACATTATTGTTCTCTGCAGGTTGTGCATCAATATGTCTTTTATCAGAAAAACCTCCGAATATAGATACTAACTCTATTTTAACAGTCCAATCTTTTGGCACAACAAAATTTACACCTCCAAATATTGCTGTAATATCAAACTCACAAGGCCTTACACCAGGCGTTGCATTAAGCAGATTTAGTTCTGTTCCGCCAAATGTGGCAAACACCTTACCACCCTCAAGATTCTGTGATGTAATCTGTCTCTCTCCGCCACTAAATATTACAAGCTCATCTACATAATTATCGTTGCTCTTTTTTTTTGATTTACCACTATTACCGGTAAATTCCCTCCTAATTCTTTTCTGTTTAAATAACAAAGCTATACCAACAATAACTAATATACTTGGCCAGAATAGTCTTCGTAACTCATAATCAAAGTGAAACACATCCGGAAAATAGAGTAACGAACCAACTCCAATCATAATAATGCCACCTGTTTTATTTTTATTAGTCAAAAAAATCAACAGACCAATACCTATTATAATCATCTGCCAGCGGAATATATAGTAACTTATATCGTAAGGAATAATATTTAATTTATAAAGGATAAGTGCAAGCCCGGCTATTATAAAACCGATCCCCATCCAGCTCTTATTATTGCAACTCTTTTCCATAATATTGTATTTTTTTGATTTCTAGCCTAAAATTAACTCTATCTTCAATTGATATTTATCAATAATCGGTGAATATACTTTTTTTGTCGGTTAAAACTAACTATAGATTATGTATTACGATAAAATGTTTTAAAAACAGTAAACAGTTATTATATGCTGTAAGGAATTAATAGTAGTTTTGTGACAGTTTAAAATAAATTATATACGCATGCAATATATTTCATATTTGTTATTCAGATTATTCAGAAATTTAATGATAATCACACCATTTTGGTTTATCTATCTGTTCTCTGATTTTATCTTTGTGCTGATATATTATGTTTTTGGTTACAGAAAAGGTGTTGTCAGCCAAAATATAGAGAACTCTTTTCCTGATAAAAATAAACAGGAGATTAAAACTATAGTAAGAAAATACTACCGTCACTTATCCGATAATATTGTAGAAAGTGTTAAGGGTTACGGTATGAATACAAAACAGCTTCATAAACGATATAAAGTTACAAACCCCGAAATACTGGAAGAGTATTACAACTCTGGTCAGAATCTTATTGCACTTGCCAGCCACTATGGTAACTGGGAATGGGGTATTTCATCGGTAGCTACGCAGTTTAACCATCAGTGTATTTCTTTATATATGCCTATGAGCAACAAATATGTTGAGGATTATATGAAGAAAATAAGAGCCAAAGGAGGTATGCAACTTGTATCTGTTAAGGATACAAAAGAGGCTTTCTCTGCTAATAGAGAGAAACCTGCCATGTTTATTATGGCCGCTGATCAGAATCCTGGAAAACTTGACTACGCCATATGGATGAAATTTATGAATCAGATAACTCCATGTCTTCACGGACCTGAAGCTTACTCAAAAAAATACGATCTCCCTCTTATATATTTTAATGTTCAAAAAGTAAAAAGAGGTTATTACACATTAGAGGTCACTAAGCTAATAGATAATCCAAGAGATACAGGTTTAGGAGATATTACAATAGAATATATGAGAACAGTTGAGTCTGTTATTACAGCAAAACCTGAATATTACCTGTGGTCTCACAGGCGTTGGAAACGATCTGGAAAATACCAAGAGTATGGCAAAGAGAAGTTTCCGGGTCTTGATCAGTAGTACTGTTGATATCTTATTTTTACAGAGATGGATATTTTTTCTATATTTCTCTACTAAAATAATTGACAATTGAAAGTTTGTATAGCAGAGAAACCTAGTGTTGCAAAAGAGATTGCAACAATACTGAAGGCTACATCGCGCAGAGATGGATATTTTGAAGGAAACGGATATCAGGTAACCTGGACATTCGGTCACTTATGTACACTAAAAACACCTGACGACTATACCCAACAGTGGAAATGGTGGAGATTAGATACACTACCAATGATACCTCCAAAGTTTGGTATAAAACTGATAACAAATGATGGTGTAGAGAAGCAGTTTAATACAATTAAAACTCTTGTTGATAAATGCGATGAGGTTGTAAACTGTGGTGATGCCGGAATTGAAGGAGAACTCATTCAGCGATGGGTGCTGGCAAAAGCCGGGTGCAAAAAACCTGTTAAACGATTATGGATATCTTCTCTTACCGAAGAGGCCATTAGAGAAGGTTTTAATAACCTCAAAGATGCTGATGACTACAATCTACTTTATGCTGCCGGAAATGCACGTGCAATTGGCGATTGGCTTCTGGGCATGAATGCCAGCAGATTATATACCCTAAAATATGCAAATAATAAAGGTGTTTTATCAATAGGAAGGGTACAAACACCAACATTGGCAATTGTTGTAAACAGATTCTATGAGATAGAGAACTTTGTTCCTACAAAGTATTGGGAAATAAAGACTAAATATAAAGATGTTCTTTTTAATTCAACAAAAGGGCGATTCAAAAGTGCAGAAGATGCCAATATTGTTCTGGAGAAGATAAAAGAGGCTCCTTTTACAATCACATCATACTCCAAAAAGAAAGGTAAAGAGGCTCCTCCAAAGCTGTTTGACCTTACTGCACTGCAGGTTGAATGTAACAAGAAATTAGGATACACAGCCGAGGAGACACTTAAATACATACAGAGTTTATACGAGAAAAAACTTGTAACATATCCGCGTGTTGATACAACATTTCTTCCTAACGATATGTATCCTAAGATTAGTGGTGTATTATCTAAACTTTCGCACTACAAAGAGTTTGTTGAACCTCTACTAAAAGAGAAGATAAAGAAGAGTAAAAAGGTCTTTGATGATAAAAAGGTTACCGATCACCATGCAATAATACCCACAGGTGTTGTTCCGGGAGGTTTAAGACAGGAAGAGATGAGGGTATACGACACCATAACCCGACGTTTTATTGCTGCCTTCTCGCCAGACTGTATAGTATCTAATACAACAGTTATGGGTAAGGTTAACGAGTATGAGTTTAAAGCTACAGGAAAGGTTATTGTTGAGGATGGTTGGCGTATCCTCTATCCAAAAAGAGAAAATAGCTCTGACGACGGATCAGGACAGATAATGCCTCAATTTGAGAAGGGAGAATCGGGACCACACGAACCTAGTTTGTTAGAGAAACAGACCCAACCACCAAAACTACATACTGAAGCAACACTATTACGTGCAATGGAAACCGCCGGAAAGAGTGTTGACGACGAAGAGCTGAGCGATGCAATGAAAGAGAATGGTATTGGAAGACCATCTACCAGAGCAAATATTATAGAAACACTCTTTAAACGCAAATATATAAAGAGACAGAAGAAGAATATATTACCTACACAAACAGGTGTTGATCTTATAAAAACAATAAAAAACGATCTGCTAAAATCGGTTGAGTTAACTGGTATGTGGGAACGTAATCTAAGGCTTATTGAGAAAGGTGAATACGATGCGAAAACCTTTGTTGATGAGATGAAGAAGATGATATACGATCTGGTTGTTGAGGTTAAAAGAGATAACTCAAGAGGTATAACCTTTGAAGAGGAGGAAGCCTCAAAAACAAAGAAATCTGGTAAAAAGCAGAATAGCAATAGTAAAGATAAAGATATTACATGTCCGAAATGTAACGAGGGCAAAATACTAAAAGGCAAAACCGCTTTTGGATGCAGCAGATTTAAAGAGGGCTGCAACTTTAGAATAGATTTTACTCAATACGGAAAAAAGCTTACCGACAAGCAGGTATCAACACTTATTAGCAAACGTAAGAGCGGTAAAATAAGTGGTTTTGTTATCGATAATGAGAAACAGACAGGAGTACTTAAGCTAACAGATACATTTACAATTGAATTTGAGGCGGCAAAAAACAAAAAGAGTAACGATATAAAAGCAGGCGACAGATGTCCTAAATGTGGAGAAGGCTCTATATTAAAGGGTAAAACAGCCTATGGCTGTAGCAGATTCAGAGAGGGTTGCGACTTCAGAACACCTTTCGGGGAGCAATAAATGCTCCCACAATTATTTATGCCTGATCAAAACAGTCATGTATAACTATAAACGGATATTTAGCCATTGTTGTAAGCTTCTTAGATACATTCTCGCTATATAGCTTATATACCGTATCCTCTTTGCTATCAACTATAGCAAGCATATCTACACTGTTCTCATCAACATATTTAGTTATCCCTTTTATTATATCCTTATTCTCAATACAATAATATTCAAACTCTCTGTTAAACTTCTTTCTGAACTGCTCTTTAAAATCTATATCGCAACTATCCGGATTGCATACATTTACCACAACCAATTCCGAACCAAACAGATTAACAATATCCATCATCTTTGATATAGACTTGCAATTATCCATACCTGTAAGATCTGCAGCAATAGCAACCTTCTTTGGTAGTGTAAACTCAATATGTTCTGGAATAAGCAATGTAGGTATCTGAGTATTGGCAACAATATCAGCAGCCGTATTACCTACAATCATCTCCTTAAGAATATTTGATCCGCTAATACCCAGAACCAGAAGATCAAAATCTATTCTTTTAGATAATCTGTCTATAATCCTGTAAGGTTTCCCCTGACGTGCATAATAGGTAACATCTATCCTATCCTCACCAAACTCTTTTGTAATAATCTTCTTCTCATACTCAAGATCGTTTATAGCATTCTCTTCAAGAATATCTGTTATATGAAGCATTACACTCTGTCCGGTAGTGGGTCTGTTATAAGTATTTAACAGTACCAGATTTAGCTTCTCGTCCGTTTTATCAAATAGCGCTCTCAGAAAGTCTAAAATGGCCTTTCTTGAGGCTTTAGAAAATTTTGTTGGAAACAATATTGTTTTCATACATTTAGGTGTTTTTAAGGTTAAAATTACTGGAACAATTAACGTAGTAATAAGTTCTAATCTTATGTTACACTTTTGCTGAATGCAACAAACCAATCAATATTTATACCAGAGTATAGTTAATTCCACACTATATTATCTTTTATTAACGAACAGTTATAATCCTCAGCCTTTAATTTGTAACCAACAGATACAGCTGTAAGCGGAACAAGATCTTTATCTGCTCCGGCACAATTCATAAACTCACCACCATCAGTACCGGTTAACATATCTGTATGCCAGAATGCTCCAAGCTCTAACGCCTCTGCAGCAAGCAACATATTCTGTGTTGATGCCAAAACAGAGGGCTGCAATATATCCTTTGCAGATTGATGTTTCTTACAAATAACGATTAGTGTGGCAGGGCTGGTAATGATATCCTGATTTGTGAAAAACCTTGCAATATCACTCTTCACCCTCTCTTTGGTTAATACTAAATAGTTAAGATTATTGTTAATGTCAGGGGTTTGTCCTGCACATGCGGCCTTTAAAAGTTCATTGATTAACCAATCCGGCGTATTCTTCTCAATAAACTTTATTGTATTAGTCCTGCTATGTAAAAATCCTAAAAAATCCAGATGCATATCACTAATTTGTGGTTTTAAGTTAGCTTTTGTTAAGCCAAATTCCAAAAAAAACCGTTACCCATTTTCAAAAAACATATGTTTTTATCAAAGTTTGTTCATCAATAAAAGTGGAATTTCTGGATCTAATTAGTTAAATTTATATACTACATATAGTAATTGACTATTAAAATATTAGTTATTACAGGGATGTAATTTGTAGTACTAAAAGTTATTTATGGAGTTTTTAGATTATCTGACATTGAGCATTTACATCGCTTTGGTTATTGTATGGAGCGGGGTTTTAATATATTTTTTAAGCAGATCGTTCAGACTAAGGAGAGACAACTCACAACTTTCAATACTATTGGCTATTTTGGCTCTGGCTTCGTTTGGACTACTATTTGACAGTACATTCTTCGGACTCTGGTTTATACGCAGAACATTTGAAATAAAGAGCGTCCTTAACTTCTTATCGTATCCTCATATAGCATTAATACCTAAGGCTATTAATCTTATATCGGGCATTGTGATAGTTGTTCTGCTTATTGGCAGATGGATTCCTCTTCAGGTAAAATTTGTAGACAACCTTAACCGGGAAATTGCAAGACATACAAAGAAACTCATTGAATCAAACGAATCGTTACGTAAAGCAAAGGAGAAAGCAGAAGAAAGCAACAGGTTAAAATCAGAGTTTCTGTCTAATATGTCACATGAGATACGCACCCCTATGAATGGTATTGTAGGATTCTCTAAAATGCTTCAGAAAAGTGACCTAACTGAGACGATGCGCAAAAAATACATTGATGTTATTGTAGATAGCAGCTTTAAACTATTAAGCACCGTTGACGATATTATGGAGATATCCAGATTAAATACCGACTCGTTTGAAGTACTGAGTAATAGCTTCTTTGTTACCTCACTACTTAAAGAGGTGTATACCGAAAAGCTAAAATCTCACAAAAACAGTAATGTACGTTTTATTCTTGACGAACGTATTAAAGATGAAGAGTCAATAATACAGAGCGACAGGATAAGATTGAAGAAAATAATTACAGCAGTTGTAGATAATGCCCTTAAATTTACTGATAGAGGAAAGGTTACTATATCGGCCGAGATAAAAAACGGAAATATGGTTATTCAGGTTAGAGACACAGGAATAGGTATATCTCCCGGATTATATCACACCATATTTGAGCCATTCTCGCAAGCAAAAAGAGTTGATAACGATATACAAACAGGATTAGGCCTTGGATTATGCATAGCGAAAGGAAATGCCGGGCTTATCGGGGCAAAAATAAACTATAAATCAAAAGAGGGTTCATGGACAAAATTCACAATAACGCTGCCGTTTCGCAGTTAAATAATATACAGTTAATAATACATATATAACGCTTTTAAAAAGCTACTGAATCAAAAAGTACTCAGAAAAGCATCAGGCTAAGTTTCAAAACATATTAAGTGCTTTGCTAATTCATTATTAATATCTAATTTTGGACTCTACTTTACAATATTAGTAACGATAAAACATAATATAAAATGGCCAAGATAAAAGTTGCTATCAATGGTTTTGGAAGAATCGGGCGAAATGTATTAAAAATTGCCTTGGAGAGACCAGAGTTAGAGATCATTGGAATTAATGATCTTACTGATACAAAAACATTAGCACATCTGCTTAAATATGACTCAACGCAGGGTCGCTTTAATGGTGAGGTATCACACAACAATGATAGTATTATTGTAAATGGTACACCTATCAGAGTAAGTGCTGAGCGCAGCCCTGTATCTATTCCATGGGTAGAGGCTCCTGATGTTGTTATTGAATCAACAGGTGTTTTTACAACCAGAGAGAGCGAAAAGGGAGGTTATGGCGATCACCTTAAAAACGGAGCGAAAAAGGTAATTCTTACTGTTCCTGCTAAGGATGAGATTGACAAGATGATTGTTCTTGGTGTAAACGACGATGAAATATCAAATGAGTTTACATGTGTATCAAACGCATCATGTACAACTAACTGTCTTGCACCGGTTGTTAAGATTCTTAACGATAACTTTGGTGTAGCTTCAGGTTTTATGAACACTGTACACTCATACACTAACGATCAGATGATTCTTGACGCACCACACAAAGATTTACGTAGAGCACGTACTGCTGCTGTATCGCAAATCCCTACTACCACAGGTGCTGCTAAAGCTGTAGGAAAAGTTATTCCTGAACTTAAAGGAAAAATTGACGGAATGGCTGTTCGTGTTCCTACCCCAACAGGATCGCTTGTTGATTTGGTTGTAAACCTTGAAAAAGAAGCTACAGCTGAAGAGATTAACGCTGCTGTTAAGGCTGCTGCCGAAGGACCAATGAAAGGTATTCTTGAGTATACAGAAGATCCTCTTGTATCAATTGATATTGTACACAATCCACACTCATCAATATTTGATGCTAAGAGTACAATGGTTATTGGTAAAATGGTTAAAGTGCTTTCATGGTACGATAACGAGTGGGGATACTCTAACAGAGTTGTAGATCTTATAAATAAGATATTCTAATTAGAATTTTATATATTTAAATGGTCATCGCTATTATTACCGATGACCATTTTTATTTTAAAAGCTACCAAGCAATGACAAATATACAGTCTGAACAGATAGTACTACGCGCTCCGGAACCAGAGGATATAGACTTTATTTATGAGTTAGAGAACAATCCTGAAATATGGGAGTTTGGTAACACTCTTGTACCATTCTCAAGATACACCCTGCGCGAATATCTTCAGACAGCACACCTTGATATATACACCAACAAACAGGCAAGATTTATTATTGAGTGTAATAAGTCGTCAGAAGCTGTTGGTGCTATAGATATATTTGAATTTGATCCGTACCACAACAGAGCCGGGATAGGTGTGGTAATAAACAACACAAACAACAGGAAAAAAGGGTACGCTAAAGAGGCTCTTAAACTACTACTTAAATATTGCTTTAACACGCTATTGCTAAATCAGGTATACTGCACAATAACCGCAGACAATGAGGCTAGCATTAATCTGTTTAAGAGTGTTGGTTTTAACGTTACCGGTAAAAAGGCTGAATGGATAAAAACAGCCTCAGGCTTTAAAGATGAATATACACTGCAATATTTCAGAAACGACTATAACAACTTATAGTGAGGAATCTCTTTAATAAAGCTGTAACTCCTATTCTCAAAATCTATCTTACAGGCATAATGATTTAACCCATTAGTAACAACAAGATACTCAACCTTAAGTATCATATTGTAGCGTGCTATCTGCTCAAATACCGCATTGGTTATCTTTACACCCGGTGCTTTACACTCAACAATAAGTGCCGGATTACGCTGCTTAGAGAACACAACAATATCGCCCCTGCGGTTCATACCGTTAAACTTTAACGGATACTCAACAGCCATTAATCCTTGTGGATAACCCAAATACATTATCATATAATTCAGAAAACACTGGCGCACATGCTCCTCTGGCGTTAAAACCAAAAACTGTTTTCTAATAATATCCCAAATATAGTTTTTACCATCCTCTATCTTTGTCTTATAGTTATATGGCGGAAGATTTAGCTGAGTCATACATTGTTGTTTATAACTCAAAGAAAGTAAAAAATGATTAATTATGTTGTTTATAAGTTTTTTTGTATATCTGATAAAAGTGATATAGCTTTGCTCAATTTTATATTTTATTACTAACTATATAGGAGAGTTTATGAAACAAAGCATAAGAAAATTTGCCATACAAGATAGCAATTAAATATGCTGGTTACATATTACAATTTGAAAGGAGATTATAACAGATGAAAACAAAAGAGGATATAGTAAAGAATTGGTTATACAGATATACAGGACAAGAGTTAGATAAATTTGGGCAATATATACTACTTACAAACTTTAGTTACTATCTGGAGTTATTTGCAGAGTGGCACAACGTACCAATAACAGGCGACGACAGAAACATGCCATGTGCTACAGCCGACGATATTACCATGATTAACTTTGGTATGGGTAGCCCGAATGCTGCTACAATAATGGATCTGCTTAGTGCTATTAAACCTAAAGCTGTACTTTTCTTAGGAAAGTGCGGAGGTCTTAAGAAGAAAAATATGCTTGGCGATCTTATTCTTCCTATTGCAGCAATACGCTCAGAGGGTACATCAAACGATTACCTTCCGGCAGAGGTACCAGCACTACCGGCATTTATGCTTCAACGCTCGGTATCAACAGCTATTAAAAATCACGACAGAGAGTACTGGACAGGTACTGTATACACAACAAACAAACGTGTATGGGAATATGACGAACGTTTTAAAAAATATCTGCAAAAAACGCGTTCAATGGCTATAGATATGGAGACAGCTACTATATTTACAGTCGGATTCTGTAATGAGATTCCATCGGGTGCACTGCTGCTTGTTTCTGATCAGCCTATGATATCAACAGGTATAAAAACAGAAGAGAGTGATAGTAAGATTACTCAGAAGTTTGTTGAAGATCATATAAAGATTGGTATAGAGGCACTGAAAGACCTTAGAAAAGGATCGCACTCGGTTAAACATCTTGTATTTGACTAAACCATGGCAAAAAAAAAGCAGGGAACAATAACCTACGACGCTTTAGGAAAAGCACTTAAGAACAGACAATATAAACCGGTATATCTGTTTATGGGCGATGAGGCCTACTTTATAGATATTGTAACCAAATATATATTGTCATCGGTACTTAAGCCCGAAGAGCAAGGTTTTAATCAGCATGTTTTATACGGTAAAGATACCGATGTAAACAACCTTATTCTTATGGCTAAGCAGTTTCCTATGATGTCTGCTCATCAGCTTATTATTCTTAAAGAGGCACAGGATATGAAGAAGATAGAGGAGTTGGTAGCATATACCGAAAATCCTCTTGAATCTACCATACTTGTTATAAACTACAAGTACGGATCGTTACCTGCAAACAAAAAATTATATAAGAGCATTGCCAAATGTGGCGAGATATTTATCTCAAACTCGCTATATGAGAATGAGATTCCGGCATGGGCTACAAGAACACTGCGCAGTAAAAAAATATCTATCGATAATAGTGCTGCACTGTTGCTTGCCGAGTTTCTGGGAAACGATCTTAACAAGATATCAAATGAACTTGATAAACTGGCAATGCTTCTGCCAAAAGGCGAGAACTATATAACCCCAACTCATGTTGAGAAGAATATTGGGATAAGTAAAGATTACAATAATTTTGAACTGCAAAAGGCTTTAGGGACAAAGGATGTGGCAAAAGCATTCAGAATAGTTAACCACTTCAGAGCAAACCCCAAGAACAATCCGCTTACTGTAACACTAGGTGTTATGTACAACTACTTTATGAAGATATTCAACCTTCATATGTTAAAAGGCAAACCACAAAGTGAGCAAGAGTCAGCACTGCGTATACCATCGTTTTTTATGAATGAGTATAAACTGGCTGCACGCAACTACTCACCAGGTAAGATTGTTAATATAATTGCCGATTTGCGCGAGTATGACCTAAAAAGCAAAGGTGTAAACAACGTATCATCGTCAGATGGCGACCTGTTGCTTGAGCTGGTATACAAAATAATTAAATAGAATAATGATTACAATAATTATAATTGCTGTTACCGTATTGGTTTCATTCAGTGCGTTCAGATCGCAGGAACTTATGTATAAGTGTATATTTAACCCGTATGTTACCATCCGCAATAAACAGTGGCATAGGGTAATATCACACGGATTTCTTCATGCCGACTATGTTCATCTGTTTGTAAATATGATTGTGCTATACTCTTTTGGGCGTAATGTAGAGTTTATATTTAAAGACCTACAGAGCTCAAACATAATAAGCAACTATACACTCACATTTTTACTTCTCTATATGGGTGGATTAATTGTAGCATCGTTGCCATCGTTTATAAAACACCGCAACAACCCAGGATACAACTCTCTGGGAGCATCGGGTGCAGTATCGGCTGTAACATTTACAAGCATATTCTTCTTCCCAAAGAGCAGTATATACCTATATTTTGCCATCCCAATTCCCGCATATATATTTGGTGCCCTATATCTGTTCTTTGAGCACTATATGTCAAGAAAAAAGGCCGGCAACATAGCACACGATGCACACTTTGCCGGAGCAATATATGGTTTTATATTCCCTCTTCTTATTGATCCTAATCTTTTTATGGTTTTTATTGATAACTTCAGGTCATGATAGCTAAACGCAACCATATTAATTACAACGGCGATTTTATTCAGGTAGATCACCCCGCTCTGCAAGCATCAAACAGAGGTTATCAGTATGGCGATGGCTTTTTTGAGACAATACGCTGCAACGGAACAGTACCTCTGCATTTTGATCTGCATATGGAGCGTATTGAGCGTGCTTTTAAGGTGTTTGAGTTTGATAAAGGTCCTACATTTAGCCGCGAATATCTGTCGTTACAGATAACACGTACGCTAAACAAAAACAGATTCTTCAAAGCCTCAAAGGTACGTCTTAGTTTCTATCGCGATAGCGAAGGTCTCTACACTCCAACAGGAAACAGATGGGGATTTGTTATCTACCCAACAATATTAGAACACGAAACATATACAATAAACAGAACAGGACTGCTTACCGATATCTACCCAACAATGGCTAAGCAGATAAATATGTTCTCAAGCCTTAAGAATAGTGCGGCAATGCTTTATGTTAAAGCCGGTTTGTATAAAAAAACAATGAATATTGACGACTGCATTATACTTAACGATAAAGGCTACGTATGCGAAACAATAAGCTCAAACATATTTGTGGTTAAAGACGATGCTATTGTTACCCCGTCGTTAAAAGAGGGTTGCGTTGCAGGAATTATGCGTCATATTATAATTAAGCTGATGCAAAAACTTGGATACAACATATCTGTTGTTGACGGATTATTTGTTGAGGATCTTATTGATGCAGACGAGATATTTATTACAAACTCAATACAAGGCATACAGTGGGTTGGAGGCTTCAACGATAAACGTTACGACTACAAACTTGCAAATCAGATTATATATGAACTAAATCAGTATACATTTAAAGGGATATTCCTGTAATAGTAACAGATACTAATTCATTACAGGATCGTCCGGAAAATTCTTCCATAATCTAAAGCTATCGTCCATACGGTTTATCTCATATTTATAATCATACTCCTCAGTTAACAGCTCATCGCCATTAGATATCTTTGATACAACCCAATGCTTCTCTGTTAACTCTGTAATTAACTGACTATCCTCCCATCCTGCATAACCAATAAAAAATTTTATATGCTCCGGTAACAGAATTCCTTTACTCATAAGATCCTTAATGGTATCAAGATTACCGCCTAAATATAATCCATTACCAATTGGGGTTGAGTCCTTAATAAGGTTCCCTGCATTATGAATAAAATTAAGCAGATCCTGCCCAACCGGACCACCCATATATAGTTTAATATCCTTAACAGGAAAGTCCTCTATTACAGAATCTATATTTACACCAGAATATTTATTTATTATATAGCCTATAGTACCGTTCTCGTTATGCTCGGCAACTATAACCACAGCACTCTTAAAAAACATATCGCGCAGTGTGGGCGATGCAACAAGAATACGTCCGGGTTTTGGCGATAACCGGTTTGTAACAATATCAAATATATCAGAGTCCTGAGCCATGCTTATACACTTAATTACAGTGCTAATTTAATAAAAATTTATATATTGTTTTTTTATTACTAAAAGCCTCTAAAAAGTCATAATTACAAACAACAGTTATACCGAAGTTATAAAACAACTACAAACTCTATAAGAACTTCTTATATAACAGATTTACAGTAATATGGTTTTACAAAGGCTAAAACTATTACCCTAAAAATATATGACTAAGAAGATAACCCTTACTGTTTTTGCACTGCTGTGCTTTTTAAACCTGTTTGCAAATGAGTCTGAAAAAACCCCGCCGGGTGTTTATATTCAGAATATTGAGTCAATTATTACTGTAGATATCCCCAAAGGTGTAAATGATAGCCTGATTACAATAAAACATAATCAGAAGATAATAGAGGCTGATATATCAAACGGAAAAGCAACATTCAGTTACTCATTTAAAGATTCCGGCGATCAACATATCGAAGTTATCATAGAAGAAAAAAGTAACAGATATACATTTGGTGTTATTCCGTTATGGTTATCGGTTATACCTCCACTTATTGCTATATTCTTTGCTCTGGCATTTAAAGAGGTATACTCTGCTCTGCTACTGGGTATACTGTCGGGTACATTTATCCTGTTCTACTATGCAGGCAATGGCATATTCGGAGCTATTTTAAACGGATTACTGGATATTGTAGACAACAGGGTTATATCTACTATGACAGACAGAGATCATATTGCAATTATTGTATTCTCTATGCTGATTGGTGGAATGGTAAGTCTGATAACAAAAAACGGAGGTATGACAGGGGTGGTTAATAAGCTATCTAAATATGCATCAACACCTCGTTCCGGACAACTTATTACATGGTTTATGGGTATTGCAATATTTTTTGACGACTACGCAAATACTCTTGTTGTAGGAAACACTATGCGCCCAATTACCGACAGGTTAAAGATATCGAGAGAGAAGCTGGCATATATTGTTGACTCAACAGCAGCTCCTATTGCAGCAATTGCATTTATTACTACATGGATTGGAGCCGAATTAAGCTACATTGTATCCGGAACGGCAAACCTTGGTATAGATGAATCGCCATATAATATTCTGCTATCGTCAATACCATACTCTTTTTATCCGGTATTTACTCTGGTATTTATGTTTATGCTTATAATGAAACGTCGCGACTTTGGTCCTATGCACAGAGTAGAGACTGATGCACGTAAAAATCCACCAACCGATGATATGCAACCGCACTCGCAGAGCCAATACAAAAACGTTAAAGGCAAAGAACGATGGTACAATGCAGCCATTCCGGTACTTATAATAATATTTGGTACTATAATAGGTCTGCTATATACAGGATGGGACAGCGCTCTGTGGGCAGATAGTACAAAAGGTTTTGCAGCAAAGCTATCGGGTGTAATTGGTGCTGCCGATCCGTATAAAGCACTATTGTGGTCATCTACACTTGGTGTTTTAACAGCTGTAATACTAACGATTGGACAACGAATAATGTCGCTTAAAGACGCTACTGAGAGTGTTATAGATGGATTTAAGATAATGCTTACGGCAATGCTTATTCTTGTACTGGCATGGAGCCTTGCAGGGGTAACTGCCGATCTGCATACTGCCGACTTTCTTTCGCAACTATTAACAGGAGCTAATATACCAACATTCCTGCTACCGGCAATTGTGTTTATGTTATCGGCTCTTGTTGCTTTCTCTACCGGATCAAGCTGGGGTACTATGGCTATACTATACCCGCTTGTATTACCAACAACATGGATGCTTACCAAAAGTGCCGGATTACCAGCCGATGAGGCAATGAATATATTCTACAATGTCACTGCATCGGTTCTTGCCGGATCGGTACTAGGCGATCACTGTTCACCTATATCTGACACAACAATATTAAGCTCGCTTGCCAGCTCATGTAATCACATATCGCACGTTAATACACAGTTGCCATACTCACTTACTGTTGGAGCGGTATCGGTGGTTATGGGTACAATATCGGCAGCGTTTAATCTATCGCCGGTAATTGTATTTATTCCCGGATTTATTATACTCTATTTTATTGTTGCCAAATGGGGTAAACGTGTTCCGGATTTCAGCTAAAACAGCTTTAACTAATAACTGCCATATATAAAAACATTCAGGAGGTGCAGTATCAACGTTAAATTATAAAGTAGATACTGCACTTCTCAATTCAAGGTAATATTCTCTGGTAATACATACTCTAACGCTAGTTCTAGCTGGCAGCTCAGACTGAACCCGCTTAACTATTAGAGATAACTTTACTACTTTCATTTCCGAGGTAGTATTATACAGTAACACACCCTTTAACACGAAGGAACTCTCCTCCTCGGAGGAGACACAGAGGTGGGTTTTAGTGTTAATTTCAAAAAGTAAGCAATCTCTTAGCGTAGTTGATAGCAAAGTTTATATCTATATAGTTTATTGATTAAGGCAGTAATTATCAAAAAACATGTCTCGCTTAGAGTAGAGCGATTGATAGCCAAATGCTAGTTCGAGCTGGT
>DKJY01000094.1 GCA_002454955.1 Bacteroidales bacterium UBA6680 | reverse complement strand
TGCAGTTTAGTATAATGAAACTAAACACAGAGGATCTTATTGAGATATCAGAATCAATAGAGAGCTATATTGCTGAGTTTAATGAGAAGAATGATGATGTTCATCTTCAGATGTTATTCGACTTTAGTACAATACTTAGTGCACGACTTGATATACTTGTTAATAACGGAATTATAGGAATAATACTTGTACTCTTGTTCCTGTCGCTATTTCTGAATATACGTTTGGCATTCTGGGTAGCATGGGGTATACCTGCAAGTTTTCTTGGTATGTTTGTTATAGCCAGTATGGCCGGTGTTACAATAAACATGATCTCATTATTTGGTATGATTATGGTTATTGGTATACTGGTTGACGATGGCGTTGTGATAGGGGAGAATATATACTCCCATTTTGAGAAAGGAAAATCGCCAAGGCGTGCTGCACTTGATGGTAGTCTTGAGGTTATGCCGGCTATCTTTACATCGGTAACAACAACAATGGTAGCATTCCTACCTCTGATGTTGCTAAAAGGAAATATGTCTATGATGTTTGAGATGGCACTTGTAGTAATAGCCTGTCTCGGAATGTCAATATTTGAGGGAGTATTTGTTCTGCCAAGTCACCTGTCGCACAAAAGAGTTTTAGATAGCCGAAAAGAGATTGGTTTCCTTAAGAAGATACGTAGCGCTATAGATAAATTCCTGTTCCGATTCCGAGATAAGATGTATGTACCATTTGTACGTCGTCTGATAAGATATAAGTGGGCAGCAGTTGCATTTACAATTGCATGCCTTATGTTAACAGCCGGACTTGTTGGTGGCGGAAAGATAGGAACAACATTCTTCCCAAATGTTGAGGATGACTACTTTACAATAGACCTTGCACTTAAACCAGGTACATCAACACAGATAACTGAAGCTTATCTTAAACGTATTGAGGTAGCTTGTAGAGAGGTAAGTGCCGAGATGACAGAGGAGTATGACGAAGATACAGAGATTATTAAGTTTCTTGAGATGATTACCGGGAGTGCTTTTAACGGAGCAGAGTCAGGTACACATGCCGGAAATATTGCTGTTCTGTTAAAGAGTATTGAAGATGTTCAGTGGTCTGTGGGAGAAATAAAACGGAGAATACACAAAAAGGTAGGACATATTCCTGATGCAACAAAATTTGCTGTCGGGGCATCATCAAGATGGGGAGCTCCGGTATCTATAAGTTTACTTAGCCGTAACGAAGAACAACTTATGGCTGCTACAGCATGGTTTAAATCTCAGCTATCGGAGATAACTGCACTGTACAATATAATGGATAACAACAGGGTTGGTAATCAGGAGGTGCGTATTTTACCTAAAGAGCAGGCATATGCACTCGGATTAACACAGCAGAGCCTTATGGCACAGGTTGGTCAGGGATTCTTTGGTGGTCAGGCACAACGTCTGGTACATGGTAAGAACGAGGTACGTGTTTATGTAAGATATAAACGCAATAACAGAGAGATGCTTGGTCAGTTAGAGAATATGAAGATAACTACACAGTCTGGTATCTTCCCGCTGCATACCCTTGCAGATCTATCACTTGACAGAAGCCCGGTGGCAATAAACAGACTTAACGGACGTAGAGAGATAACAGTAGAGGCTTATCAGCGTAATCCTAATGAACCATTAACACCTATTACAGATATTGTTAATGCAGAGGTATTACCACAGATAAAGGAGAAGTTCCCAGAGGTAGATTTTACATTCAGAGGACAGATGAAGGAGTCGGCAGAGGAGAGTGGAGAGCTTATGAGTGGATTTGCTATAGCATTCCTAATAATAGTTCTTATTATTATGGGTAGCTTTAAATCATTCTACCAAGGAATACTTATTATTATAGTTATACCATTAGGATGGATAGCTGCAATTTGGGGGCATGGAATAGAAGGACATCCAATATCACTACTTAGTGCATTTGGTATGATAGCACTATCAGGAACAATTATTAACGATGCCGTTGTATATCTTGCCAAGTTTAACCAGAATATGAAAGAGGGTATGAAACTGGTAGATGCAGTGGTAGAGGCCGGACGTTCACGATTCAGACCAATACTTCTTACATCGTTAACAACAGTGGCAGGACTATATCCGCTTATTCTGGAACAAAGTATGCAGGCTAAGTTCCTTGTACCAATGGCTGTAGCACTTGCATACGGAATATTCTTCGGAACAATACTAATAATGCTATTCTTCCCGGTATACATTGTATGCGGAAACAGTATTCGCCTTAAGGTTATAAATCTGTTCAGCAAAAAAGATCATACGCCAGAGAGTATTGAGCCGGTAGTTGTTGCTGCAAGAATAAAAAATGAAGAGGAGGATATATAATGAAACTATACAGAAAATACTATATAACAACACTACTGCTGATAGCTTCGGCAGTAGTGGTTAATGCACAGGAGCAACTATCGTTGAGTAAAGCAATATCGGTAGGTCTAGAGAAAAATTATGGTGTAATAGTCGAAAAGAAAAATGCATCAACATCGGTAATAAATAACCATTGGGGTAATACCGGATCACTACCTGCGTTTAACTTTAATCTTAATCAGAATAACCTATGGCAGAGTGGCGATACTCAGATGGAATCATCGAATAGTGTTATTCCGTCGGTGTCAATGAGCCTTAATCTGTTTAACGGATTCTCTGCACGTATAACAAAACATCGTTTAGAGGAACTTCAGAAACTATCTGAGGGTAGTCTTAACATATTAATAGAGAATACAATTCAGGGTATTATGTTGGCATACTATAAGGTATTGCTCGATAAAGAGAATACTGAGGCTGCACGTGTTGTAATGGAATTATCGTCAGACAGATATAAACGTGCCGAGAAGAGTTATAATACCGGAACAAAAACATCGTATGAACTACTGCAGAGTAAAGTGGCAATGTTACAAGACAGAGCAACATATCTTAATTCAAAATCTACATATAATAATAGTATAAGAGACCTTAACTTTTTAATGGGGATAAAAGATGATAAGGTGTACACGTTTACAGACTCGTTGATGATGCCAATGAAAGATATTACACTTGGTGCAATGATGGATAAGATGACAACAAACAATGTCACGCTTAAAAATCAATATATCAACAGAGAGTTGGCAATAACAGAGGTTAGATCGGCAAAATCTGCCTATTACCCAAGCCTTACTATGAATACAGGATATACATATAATTACTCTGATTCAAAGATGGCGGGAGTGCCCAATAATGTAACAGCAGGATATAATGGTATAAACCTTGGCTTTACACTTAGTCTTAATCTTTACTCAGGAGGAACAAAACGCAGAGCAGTTAAGATAGCTAAGATAAAACAGGATATTGCAGAGGTACAACTAAACCAGATGGAACATAGCTTAAAGAATGATCTTTCAAAGATGTTTGAGACATATGCTGTGCGCAAAGAGATGGTTATACTTGCAACAGAGCAACTGGAAGCTGCAGAAACAAACCTGAAGTTATCTAAAAGGAAATTCGAAGCAGGAAGCATAAACTCATTTAATTACAGAGATGTTCAGATTGAGTATCTGAATGCTAATACTAATAAAAGCAGAAATAGGTTTAATCTGATAGAGAGTTGGATTAGTTTGCTGAAGATTACCGGAGGTATTACAGAGGCTACTAATTAATACTATTCTATCGATTGTTGTGTTTTTTACAGGGGTATCGCTGTTTGGTTCAGTTTGCGATACCCCATCTTTATATCTTCTTATCAACACCTTTAAGCATATCAGTAAATTCGCCAGTTGTATCAATGTTAAGATACGGATATATAACTCTTGAAAGAAACAACCCTTGCGGATATGCCAGTTTAACACTACCAAGAGGCTTTCTCTCATTAATAATATTACTGAATTGTAGCGGTGTTAACTTACCACAACCAATATCTAACATATATCCCATAATAATGCGTATCATACCCTTAAGAAACCTGTTTGCGGTTATATTAAATCGGTACCTGCCGTTCTCGTTTGTATAGAATTGGGCCTCTTTTATATAACATATTGTGTTATTATGCTTATCGGGAGTTTTGCATAACGATCTAAAATCTGAACTATCTGTAAGTATTGTACAAGCCTCTTTAATTGCCAATATATCCAGATTATCTATATTATAATAGGCACTTCTTGTACTAAGAAACGAATCTTTGCGGGTATGGAAAAAATAGTCGTAGGTTCGTTCAGTGGCATCAAATTGTGCATGAGCACTACTATCTACCTCAATAATATCATGCACGGTTATATCATTAGGTAATATAAGATTTAGCTTCTCCCTTAATCCCTCCTGAATATTATTGTCATAATCAAAATGCAGGAAAAACTGCGATGCGTGCACCATAGCGTCAGTACGTCCACATCCCCAAATAATTGGTTTACTCTTAAGTAAAGCAAACAGACGTTTTTCAAATGTCTCCTGAACCGATATAGCATTTATCTGCCTTTGCCATCCACGATAATTTATGCCGTTATATGATAAATGAATAAAGTATCTCACGTTAATTTATCTTAAAATCTGATGCAAGATAGTTAAACAATGCTATAGAGGAGCTATTACTGTATTAATAATATTGTATTGTTAGAAAAGATATATATATTGTTTAACGGAGTATATTTATAATTACTAAACTAAAAATTAGATATATATGAATAAGTTGCTTTTAACTGTTGCAATGGCAATATGTTTTACCACAATATTAAATGCTCAAAAGAGCAAGACTGTAAAATCTAAGATAGATGAGGTTACAATATACAAGAATGCAGCACAGGTTATGCGAAAGGCATCTGTTACAATGCCTGTAGGAAAATCTGTAATAAAACTTACCGGATTATCGCCATATATAGATAAAGAGAGTATCCGTATAAACAGCGATGGCAGATACACTATTCTAAACGTACAGCAGAGTACCGATTACGAAAATAAACTTGATAAAGAGAAGGATACTGAGCTTATAAAAGAGAAGATAGAACAGCTTAAGTATAAGATAGAAGATGAGCAGTTGAGTATAGAGATACTTAATGATAAGATTGATTTTCTTAACTCAAATAAATCTGTTGTAGGAGGTAATAAGAGTATTAGTGCAGAGTCGTTTAAACAGATGAATGCTCATTATAATGCTAATATAGAGAAGTACAGACTGGATAAACTAGTTAAGAGACGTGCTATTAAAAAGTACAATAAGGAGATACAGAAACTAAGAGATAAGTTAAGAACAATTAATAAGACATCTGATCTCCCGTCAGGAACCATATCTGTTACAGTTGATACTAAACGTGCAGGCAGTTTTAATATAGATTTTACCTATATGGTAAGCGTAGCAAGTTGGCATCCTACATACGATATTCGCTTTGATGGTTCAGGAAAAGCACTTAAGGTAAAGTATAAAGCCAATGTAACACAGAATACCGGAATAGACTGGAAAGGTGTTAATATTATACTATCATCGGCACAGACAAACAGATCGGCACAGATACCGGAATTAATGCCATCTTATTTGGAGTTCTATTACCCTCAGTTATATTATAAGAGTAGTAAGAAACAAGATGTGTCTCAAATGTTGCAAGGTCAGGTGGCGGGGGTAAATTCTGTACAAGAGTCAAAGCCTCAAATAAGGATTCGAGGAATTGGTTCTGTAAACAAATCGGCAAAACCTCTTTATGTTGTAGATGGTGTTCCGCAAAACGATATTAGCCATATTGATCAAAATAGTGTAAAGAGTATTAGCGTATTAAAAGATAAAGCAGCTACCTCTTTATACGGAGCAAGGGCACGAAACGGAGTTGTGCTTATTACCACAGGTAAGACTGGAGGATCTGCACCACTAACAATAACATCAAAGCAGGAGACATCTACAGAGTATATAATAGATGCCAAACAGACAATTCTTTCAGACAGTAAAACATCTGTAATTGCATTTAAAGAATCTGATATAGATGCTAAGTTTGAGTATCAATCTATACCTAAATTGTCGGAGAATGTATTCCTTATTGCTAAAATAGCAGACTGGTATAAGGCAGATCTTATGTCGGGTAGTGTTAACCTCTATATGGAGAACTCATTTATTGGTAAATCTGAGCTGAACACTATGGAGTTCTCAGACACATTATCGCTATCGTTTGGTATAGATAACAACATTAGCATAAAGCGCGAGAAGCTGGCCGATTTTACATCAACACAGTTTGTTGGGGGCAATAAAAAGGAGCAGAGAGCATTTAAGATTATTGTCAGAAACAATAAGAACTATAATGTTAAAACAAATGTATATGACCAGATTCCTCTATCAACATTAGATGATATTGACGTTGATGTTATAGAGATATCTAATGCTGAGTATAACAAAGATACCGGTAAACTACAGTGGAGACTGAACCTGAAACCAAAAGAGACAAAAGAGATTATTATCAAATACTCTGTTAAATACCCTAAGAGTAAGACTGTTATTTTGGAGTAAAATTACTGCAAACTTGTATGTAATTATAAAAGCAGGAACATACCGTATTAGTGTTTCTGCTTTTTTTGTTACTGTGCTGATTAATAGGAGATAAATAGAGTGTAGCTTTTCTCTTTGTTAAAAAATGCATTTTCATCACTATCGCGTAAAATTTTCATCCCGATGAAAGTTTTTTTTCTTCCCGAAGGAGTTTTTTTTTCATACCGATGAAAATTTTCTTCCTTCCTGATGAAAATATTGAATCATCACTGTGAAGATTTTTTTCTTTACTGATAAAAATATTGAATTATGCCTATTAAAATTTTTATAATTCACTATATAAATATTGTTTTATACTGATGAAACGAACATGAGAATGGTTATTCACAGACACACGAGGATGATTATAAATGCGATTTGTCAGATGGAACTCGCATTTATAATCATCCTCGTGTGTCTGTGAATAACCATTCTCATGTTCGTTTCATCAGTATAAAACAATATTTATATAGTGAA
>DKJY01000162.1 GCA_002454955.1 Bacteroidales bacterium UBA6680 | reverse complement strand
TGCGAATAACCACCTCTGGTTCCACATCAATAGTTGATAACAATCTGTTATTAGGATGTTTGAAATATACAGGCAAACAGAGATTCTTTAAGGGTCGGATAGATGAGCTGATGATCTTTGACAGAGCATTAAGTGCCGGGCAGATAAAATCTATCTATAATAGCGGTATGCGTTTTATAGATTGGCGAGAGACCAGACAGAACGATAAGTGGCAGGTAAAGGTAACGCCAAGTGATGGATCAACCACAGGAGAAGAGAGAGTTAGTCAGGAGGTGACAATAGTAGCTTCACGTCGCAGATTGATTGTTGTAGAGACCCCGTAGAGACGAATGGACATTCGTCTCTATCCAACGGTACCAACGGCCGTTCATTTCTACGATGGTAATAATGGACATTCGTGTTTATCGGGTAATGGTTTTACAACCCAATCTTATTTATTCTGTCGAATATAGAGATGCTTCCTGCTACGGCAACATTCAGAGATTTGTCGCCTGGCAGACATATTATATCATGACACTTATCTCTTAACTCTTTTGGGAGTCCGTTGTTCTCAGAACCTAACAGATATACAGCCCGTTCAGGATGATTATACTCCTTTATTGGAATAGAGTTTTTATCTATCTCAATAACTATACGGAACCGTTGACAGAAACGCATCCATTGTCTCAAATTGGAACAGAGGAATCTTTGATCAGACCTTCATTATATCGCAACCCTTTTTACTGTATTTGGCCTCAATAACAAAGATGAAACTTGCATTATATATTAGAGCAGTTCGCCATAATGTACCCAGATTCTCCTCTGTTTTAGGCCTGAAAATACCAATACCAAAATACTGCTCCTCGCTTTTATCCCATGTTCGTTTTCAAGTATAATATACAGTTAAAAATCACCGTAAGCCTCTCTATTTTCTTCTTAAATCAGTTATCAGTAATGGGTTTTGCTCTTTTAATCTGTCCAGTAATATTTTAGTTTCATTAGTATTCGGATTTTGTTTCAGCTGTTCATACTCACTGGTTGTAATACCAACCATTTGCAGAAACTGAATCTTTCCATTAGGAGTATCTATTGTTCCCATCTCAGAATCTTCAACAAATGCTATTGCTGTTATATCTGTTTCGGTATCTAATCTGATAGGACCATTTGCAGGAATAAAGTGATACTCTTCAAACCAATTTTTGCTATTGAAAACATATTTTGCCAGATTCTGCATTAGAGATACTGCCCATTTAGGATCATCATTATCATCTTCAAAAGGAGCTAGTCTGAAGGTAAACTCAAAGCCCCATCCGCTAAATTCACTCTCTGCACTATCAGTATCATAGTACAGATTAGACATTCCGTATGATACAAAGTGGTGGTGCTCTTGCTGATTATTGCTTTTATAAATACTTACTCCATCCAGAGGATCTTCACCGCCAAGCATATATTTTATTACAGTAGCATAATGCTTAGGCTCCTGACCGGGATAAAGTTTATCTGTAACCTCATCCATACTTAACCAACCTACTGCGTCATCCTCATCAAATCTGTTTTTATAATCTTCTATATTCATTTTAGGTTATTATTAATAAGTTAGTTTTAATAATCGTATTTTACCTCTCCATAATTCAAATACTCTGCAGAATAGTTAGCCCCATTAATAGTTAATTTTACTTGAAACTCATTCCATCCCTCCTGAAATCCTCTTTTAATATTTAAAATTACTCCACCTTCTATTTCATCAATCTTTTGAATATCATCACATGCTCCATCGTTATTCATTAACTCAAAATATCCAAAGCTACTATTCCCAAAAATATCTTTATAAATATCGTTCTTAACCATATTTATTAGTTTTGGAGTATCTGACTCTTCATCAATTAATACAACAGGCTCTTTATATTTACTACAGAATGTAAGACCATCTTTGTCAACTACACCAATGCCAAAAAACTCTGTTGTTTTTATTGTATACCTTCTGTTTTTATATGTAAAAGAGACTCCTTTATCAGAATCTAATATCTTATAAACATTTCTTCCATCAACTATTCTATCTCCGGAGTTTGTGCCTATTTTAACGTGATGAGATGCATCGCAATAGTCTTTGCTGTTCTGATATAAACTATCAGACAAACCTTTTAGCTGTACAATATCGCCCTCTTTAAGGTCTGTGGTATTTTTATTTTCTTTATCCTTAAAGATTATCTCTTTTCCAATAATAACAGCCTGCCCCTTAACTTCACTAAAGCTTATTGTTATATCATCAGTTAATTCACTTCTGTTATCAGATGAGATTTCTCCGTTTTGATTATAATTAAAAGGTTTTATATAACCATCCTCATCAATTAGATGTCTTACAGTATCCGTTCCTGCTGCATTAGTGCAAAAATCATAATGAATAACAGTAATCTTATTCCCCTCAATCAGAGACTTTTTTCTGAAGCATGACTCAGCTATCTCATCATAAGCAATGGTTACAAAATCAATTATCTTATAATCATTGGTGTAGGTAACCAATTGAGTTTCTAGTTCAGCTGTTCCTAAGTGGTGGGAGATAGCCAACGCATTAAAATTATCTGATATATCAACCCTGTATCTTAGCCAGATCTTGTTATAAATCTCATCCTCATTTTCTGGTTTATATACCTTACTCAGGTTCAAAAGACTTTTCACATCTTCACTTAAAGGCTCTGTTCTATCTACTGAGAAACAATCGGTTGAATCACTATATGGCACTTTTTTAACATCAATGTTATTTATTAGAGCCATTATTTTAGAATCTATCTCTGTATTAACCTGAATGTTATTGATTGGTTTGTCATCTTCTTTGTTTGATGTAACCTCTTTCTTAGGTTTTGTATCTGTTTTAGAATTCAACTCTTTTCTGGAGCTGTCTGTTTTGCACCCATTTAGCATAAAATATCCAAGCAGAATAAGCAAAAAGGTACATTGTTTTAAATATTGCATAGTTAAAGCTTTTACTATTAAGTTTTAATATATGAACAGGCAAAGCTGTTCGCGATCTTCTTATTTTTAATCAATTACTATATAATTTTGCCATCTAAACAATAATATCTTTCTGAAAAACCTATTTTGCTAATTCGTTTCTGGTTATTATCAGAACTAATTGTAGTTGATTTAATACTGTCTATAATATATCACACATTACTCCTCAAAAGAACCATAAAGAATACCCAAATAGGTGGCCATCATGTCATCGCCACTCCAACGATTATTACCTGGGCTAAATTGACGGTAATCGTTAATGCATACACCTTTATCTGCTATCTCAATAGTAAAACCATAATTAAGTACCTGCGATATATTAAACGATAAAGCATTACAATGTGCAAGTGGCATATCGTGACTCTTATATACGCCACCAATAGTAAAGTTACCAACCACTGCATACTTATTATCATCTATTTTAAGCGAAGATAAACCCTTAACATCCTCAACAGCAATGTTTTTACTGTCAACAGAACAACCTGTGATTCCGTAGAATTGTAGTATGTTTTTTCCGGTTGTGCAGTTAGAGGTGTTAAACATATATTTATCGTTATTGCAGAAGAGCATGCCTTTGTGTTTCTCAAAATCAATATCGTTCAGATATTCGTATGGTTCTTTATCATATTGGTTCTCCAGATACCTGCCTATACAATAATTTATTATAGTTTTAAACAACGTCTTCTCTTTTGCAGCTGATACACCAATACCAAGACTTCCTTTTATATATTGATATGTATAATCAAGCAACACTATATTTATTTCGCCTGTTACGGCTAAACGTATTTTACCACTCTCCTCATTAAATTTAAACAGATATATTGGCTTATTATTAAATTTAGATCTCATCAGAAATGAGATGGATTCCGGGGTTATGTCAATACTCTTCTCTTCAATCAGATTAACTAAAATATTCTGTGCTTCTTCCTGTTTCATATATAAGTTTGGTTTTAAAAGACAATATTATTTTGTGCTATCACAATTATAAACTCCGAATTTGCAACAATATTCTTGCCAGATGTTATACATATTGTATATATATCCGGTACTTGTTAGAGTAGTAGAAACATTATTGATTAATAACTAATATATTATCTTAATGCATGAAGTTGCATTTTTACTTATTTATCCAATGTTCTCTTAATCTCTTTTGTTCTGCACTAGGATTATCTATCTCAGAAATTTTGCCGGTTTCCGGATCTAGATGTAAACCTGTTTTTTTCAGATACTCAGCTAATGGGAGAGGAGCGTTCTGTACAATATAGTTATTAAAAAACTCATCAAGTTCGCTATAACCTGTTACTCTTATTATCTCAGAGAATAGTTCATCATCTTTAAATGGTTTATCTTTTCCGTACTCTTCTATCAGATCATTTATCATATCCTGAACACCATACTCACCTTTTGAGAGTTCGCGTAGTTTGATATCTAAACAGAGGTTAAGTAAAGAGCCTTTATAATATACATTCATATATTGATCCTGATGCTTTATAGGGTTCTTGCTAAGCTTTAGCATAGATAGTTCTGAGTTATACTTTTTCATATCTTTCAACTTATTTTCCAATACATAGATGAACTCATCTATTGACTGAAGTCCGTTTTTAACAGGCATATGTATAGTAAAATACTCTGTTGTACCTTCATAAAGCCATAGATGTTTTGAAAACTCAGGATTGTTGTAATCATAATAATGTATCTCTTCAGAGTGCAAAGCAATTGGCACCATTGTGTGAAAGAACTCATGACTTGCTGTGTGGTATATTGTCTTTTTTATAGATTCTATATTATCTGGCATATACATTAATACAACCGTAGATTTGGCATGCTCAAGACCTTCGCTAAAATATACTCCTCCGGGTTTGGAGTTAAGGTTGTGATAAATGATAAAGGTGTACCTCTTCATCGGTAATTTTCCGCCTAAATACTCTGCCTGATTCTCAATAAGAGGGCGAATGTGTTTAGCTACCTTATCTGATAATTTAATACCAGATGTACTATAACAAGCTACCTCTACCTCTACATTTGGTAATTTTATCTGCGTTGTATCAGGTGCAGAGTACATAATAGGATTGTCTACAAGATTATTATAACTATCTGCTCTGAACATATCTAATGTATCAGAAACAGAGGTCTTATGCATACTACTTGCTCCGTAAAGAGCAGATGGTTTAATTACTGAGACCTGAAATGAGTTCTCTTTACGATTCTCAAAATAACCAAACATTGCAGGTGTACTCAGAATATAGACATCATTGGTAAATGAACTCTCTGATGAACGGTAAGGTCTTAAATTATCAAAATCAGAAGACTCCCAACCATCATCAATCTTATAACTTATATGACTAAGTGAGCTGGCATTAACTATTCTCCAGCTATTCTCACTTAATCTTGTTACAGGTAGCCTTTTATTGTCTCTGTTAAAAGCATTAAAACCTGATACATATTTACCAAAGTTTGTAACATCATATATTCCCGGAATAATTTTAGGGAGGTAGAATATAGTTGTATCATCTAAATTACCAGAGTAGCTTAACTCTACAGTTAGCCTGTCGTTATTTAAACTGTTTAAGTCAACACTGTAGCTATAGTTAACACTATTTATATTTGTAGATTGATTCTTTTGAGAACATCCGCAAAAAAGTAATAATCCGAGTAAAAAGATAACATTTCTGGTATACATCATGTAACAATTTGGTTCAAATTAATAAGACGCACCTACCTTAGGTTTGTTACATGTTTTATTGTTGTTTTTGTATATTTATTACCAATCATTATTATACTTCTTATACTGAACGCTTTGAAGTTATTGTGAGTGTTTTAGTATAATTTATTGCTAACACTAATTTAGTGTTTGGTTGTTTGGTGTCTTGAAATTAATTTCTTGACAAGAATGCAAACACTTGTTCCTAAACTATTTTTTAATGTAATATTTTCAACAGGCAATTTATTTGCTCTTGTAATTGCATTATTTATGCCGGGTCTAAATTTGTCAAACGGAATCTTATTCTTATTATATCCACCTAGTTTTTTAGATAATTCTTTTTCAATAAAACGCTTTTTACTACTTGATCTTGGTTTGGGATTTGAAAGAAGAACTTCTAAATCATACTCTTCAATATCTGCTATATGTAAAAGTAACCAAAGTTCAAAAGTTGGATTAGATAGTGCTAAATTGTAACCTTCTTTATTACACTTGTTAATAATATTGTTGAGTTGATCCTCGCTTACATTTTGTTTATCCCGATCTACTACCATCCATAGCTCATTTGGTTCTACTCCATGTTCTTGCCAAAACTCTTTGCGCTCATCTAGTAAATCAATTACGTGATTAGGATGGCTCTTAGTATCATCTTCGTTTAATTTTTCCAAACGTTCAACTTTAACAATACTATCTGTATCCATATCATGAATTCCATCAAAATACTGTTCTTCAGTTTTTCCTTCACTAGCGATTGAAATAATGTATACTTCCTTTGTTTCTTGACTCTTGGATTCAACAGCTCTTTTTCCGAACTCGGTTTTAATTCTTAATCGCTTAGCCATAATTTATAAGTTTATATTTTTAAAACTTTTAAATATTGGTATAGCGCCGTATCTACCAATTAAATAATCTTTCCTGATGATTTTATCATTTCTAACCTTAAATTCATCTAAGGAGAAGAGTCTTGATTGGTTATCTTGTTTTTCAACAAACCATATCTCATCACGTCTTAACAATTCAAGATCTAACAATAAAGATTCATGAGTTGAGACAATTAATTGGCTTTCATTATTCTTAGTCAGTAGAAGAAACAATTCGAATATACCATAAGTCAATTTTGAATGTAAACTTCTATCAAGTTCATCAATTATAAAAACAGAATCCGATTTTGCCATTTCATGTAAAGCTGGAATGAAATCAAATAATCTTTGGGTTCCATCAGATTCATTATCTATATCAAATACTACAGGACTACCGAGATTATTAATATGCTCTAATCCGATTTTTTTTATTTTGTACTCATTATTTTCAGTTTTTTTAAGAGTATAATTAATGCCCTTTATTTCAAATAGAATTATTTTAGACTTTTCAATCTTATTTGTTAAATCTTCTTTAATCTTTATTGGTATATCAAAACTATCTAAATCAACTTCCTCAGATGTTATATCATTAATACCTGTCTGAAATACCCTGAGAAAGTTATTAAAGGTTTTAGACATCTCATTATCGTCTCCAATAAAATTAAGACCAAAGTATTTTGAATTAGGAAATAGAACATTTAACTTCTTGTCAAACCAATTATAAACATCTCTAAAGTCAGATGCTTCATCAAAATCTTCTATGCTTTTTCTATTTATCTCACTTAGGAATAATAAGTTGTTTGAATTTTGAAAATCTTCCCGGTAAACATCAAATCTTGTTTCAGTTTTACCTGAAAGAGATAATCCAATTTCAATTTCATGTTTTCCTTCGTCATTTATAAATCTTTCAAATATTTTCTTTTCCTTATTTGAACTAATCTCATATAACCATTCTTCAATAATCTTGTTCTCTTTTAAAACAGTTGCAAAGCCATATGAGTAGAATTTATTCCCGGCTTTAATTTCATATTGAAATATTGAGGGTAGATCAACATTTCCATCTATCAGTCTAAAGTGGCTATTTACAGGATTTAACTTGTCTATACCTTTAATTATAACATCTTTTGAGAAATTTATAGCCTTAACAAAATTAGATTTACCCGATGCATTTGCACCATAAATCACACTTGATTTTAATATGTTAATGCCAGGCTCTTTTTTATAGTGCGAGGCTAATCTTCGTTCTTTATTCGCAATCATTGAGAACTCTGATTTGCTATTAAAAGACAAATAATTCTCAACATTAAACCTAATTAGCATGTTTTGTAGTTTTTTTTCAGTTTAAAGTAACGAAAAAATCTCATATGTTTTCAGGATTTATTGTTTTTTGATTCTATTTTATGAATGCTAACCAGTAAGATGTATTAAATAATAATTCAATTTGATGTTTTAACAATTAAATAGCTCAATATTAGTTGACAATCATCTGGTATAGTTTGTAACGTAATACTTTGACTAAAATAGTTATATCATATCTGTTTTTAATAGAAGAAGAATTGGAAATTTTTAAAGAGTAAATAGGTTTAATTACCTGATAATTTCTTGTAGTAGATGTGTATTTTAATTTTGTTGTGTTGTAGAATCAGATAGTTAAGATGGAAGTCAAAAGATTTAAAGGATAAATTTTTGTAGTTGATATATCTGCTTTTAAAGTTGAAAATGATTTTTATACCGTAGATTCTTGTTTATCTATATATATCTGTAAAATTTAAAATTTTAATCTGTAACTAGTTGTAGTTATGTAGTATTGTAAAAAATCTGGATAGTGATTCTTTCTAAATGGATACTATAATATTAAAGTAAGGTAATTGAATACTTTAATTGTAGTGATTAATTTTATATTTGATTACCAACAATTCTTAGTTGAGCTATATTTTTTCGTTTATCAATCAACTGTAAAACACTATTAATTAACTGAAAAATATAAAATATTTTCGTGATAAGTTTTGACCTCAAAGTAGATTGACTATTGTTTAACTATATGTTTATATTACTCAACAAAAAACAAATATAACTCTGCTATTTTTGGGTGTAATGTATATATAAAGTGATATATCTTAAAGTAACAGATGATGGATATCACTGTTTATTGCATGTTGTTAACTTGATAGTTACATATATGTTTCTGACTTTTATATAAGTCAATAAGATCAGAATATATTATGACACTAAAACATGCAACATAATTAATTGTACGGATATAGTATATGCAATTAATATCACATATCTGTTTTTAACATAAACACACTACTATGACTTATAACAGAAAGTATAACATTCCTGATGCAAAGATACTTGAGCATACCGCAATTGTAATAAAAGAGTTTGAGAATGATAAGGCAGATTTTGAGATGTTTGATAGATCACTTGCATCTGATACTATTGCTACATTAACCAAATACCTTGCAGATATTGATGAATCCGGTACAGATAAGGTGTTGGTAAATGAACAGGCAGAGATTACAAAACTTACTATTGATGCGCTTGACTATTGTAATATTTGTGCCAAAACTATCTTCTACTTTGTAAAGAAACGTTTTAAGAACGATAAAGAGATACGTAATCAGTTTGGGATGAATGATATTGCAAAGGTTAAGAATAAGCAGAATGAGATGATTCAGTTTATGAAGAGTCACGATTCAGTAGTTTATGAGTATGCAGAAGAACTTAAATCTGTAGGTTGTAAACAGGAGCAGATAGACGCTTTTACTGCCAGTTGGAAGGATTTAGAGTCTCGTAATGTAGAGCAGGAACTTAAGAAGATATCACGTAATACAATGACAGCAAAACGTGTAGAGGGGTTGAATAATCTTTTTGATATGTTACGCCTGATAAGCGATGCTGCAAAGATCATCTACTTTGATGATAAGATAAAACTTCGCAAATACTCAATGCCAACATCAAAATCATCAACAGACAGTCCTGAGGACATGGTAGATTAGATGTTAACGTAAGATATTTAAAAGCTGTAACCCAAAACAGCAGCGTTGTGGATTGCAGCTTTTATAGTATCTGGTTATAATCATAGACCAAAATCGGGAGTTTATAGCTCCTGTAACCTGTGTAAAATATCTTACTTCTCTACCTTAAAAGAGCCGTTTTTACGTACAATAAATCCTTCATCAAATTTAATCTTATTGCCGGGTGCAAATGTAACCTTAACATTGTTGTTTATAATTACATCGCCCACAGGTTTTAATGATGTTACACTTCTGCCTACATAAATATTAGGAGCACTGATATATTGATCTCTACTAAATGTCTGGTTCTGAATATAGATATCTTTAGGATACTCAAAAGGTTTATAGTTGTGTTTTGTTATAGTTATATGAAAATTGAAATTTAGGTTATTGAATATTGAGTTATTGAATGTAGCGGTTGATATATTTCTGTAGACCTTAAAATATGTTTTTCCATAATCTATACTTGTTACAGCAATATCGCATCCACTAATCCCTCCGGTATTAACAGTAATAGTGCCACCCGATCTGTTAACAGTAGCATTTGAGAACTCTTTAGGAGTATCTGTATATATAGATAGTTCCGGATCTCCTATTGCATTTTGTGCAAATTGAAGCCAACGATATGGATTAAAACTATCAGATGAACCAACAAAATCTAATTTTGATTTTGTAGTAATATTTGCAAATTTATGTTGATCATTTGTTGTATGGTTTCTGAATACATTATAGAAGAATTGAGAACTAAATTCCATTGAGGGTATTGTCCAACCATATCTTGAACTTCCCCAATACAAAACACAACCTCCATTCGGGTTTCTTAACATTGCTTCACTCATTGAAGGTTCTGCATCATCAAAAGCATTTGTTAAACAAGCAGCTGTTATAACTATAGATTTACTTTTGTTATTCAATTCTGCTGCATCATTTTCATTATACGATGGACCTTTATATTCCATTTCATATGATTGTTTCCCTCCATGTGTATATATATGAACAAAATGGTAACCCTTGTTTAACTCTTTTTGTAGATTCTCTTTTGTAAAATCGTAATTAGCACCTTGAGCAAAGTCTGTTCCTGTATCGTAAAATTTAGTTTTTCTACCACTCCAATTGGGTTTGATATATTCATTATACATTTTTTCACTTCTTTCATGGCAATCACTAATATTGTTTTTTCCGGAGTTATAACTATAAAGGATTTTTCCAGCTAATAACATTGTATTGATGTAATTATATGAGACATTATACTTCTCATAATTTATTGTTTTGTCAATAAATGTTTTTACATGTTTTGATGTTCGTACAGGTGCTCTGGAGATAAATATTTCCGGGCTCAGATCAATATTGTCATCTGGTTCTGCAATTAATTCATCCCCATCTGCATTCCAATTAAAGGTGTTATCAAAGCAAGTATAAAACATATCGGTAGGAAGGGTGTATTTTATAATTTTCTCTATTCCTCCTTCCAATAAATGTCTTTCGTAATAACAGTATTGCACAGGTATAATATTACTATCTCCACCTAATAGCACCCATTTTAAACCTCTGTCTTTGTAATAATAGTATAAACAATTCTTTATCTTTAATTGATTTGTACTGCCGGGATAATTGGCATATATATCCTCTACTGATATAATCTCTGTTCTAATGCCTTTTTTTATCTTCCAGCCCTTTAATGGTTTAAACTCATCAATTAAATCCTTAGAGGTTATTATCAGGTATTCAATATCTTCAGGAACGGGTTTGTAAATTGGGATATCAGGATATAGTGCGATCAGTTCATCCGGGTTTAACACTAAATCACCAACTAAGTTGATAGCATCATATCTTTTGACATCATCTTTTCTACTTCTGTTAGTAATTATATTAAACGAAAAATCAATACTGTTTATAAGACTCAGCTCTTTGTTATGATATATAAATGGACACACTGTAAAACTTGCTACATAGAAGTTCTGTATTTTGTTAACAGAGACAAATTTTAGATTATTGTCAGGATACCGTTTACCTGAAAAATCAGAACCTTTATTTGTGTAATTGTATCTCTCCGAAATTTTATGAGCTTGTGGATTATTGGCTATATCAATATCATCAAAAAGTAAAGATTTACTTGTATTATATTTGACGTTTTGGATATCTGAGTTTTCAGGAATCAGGATATTTATGTTCATATGTGGCAGAGCAGGCATTGTTGTATCTGCTTTAAAGTAGAATTTACCTTCCTTACTTTTAATTATATACCCATTTTCCATTTTTTCAAAGGTAAAATCTTCTTTACTAAATTTTATGTTATAGTTTTTTTGCGCCATCGTAACACTAAATAATAGCGTAATAGCTATACAAAGTACAATCTTTTTCATGTAAAAATTTGTTCTTTAAGGTTATATATGAAACTAACGTGATCTAATTATCCTCTGCATGAGAAAAATATCTTCTTATGTTAGTTCCTACTGTTATATTAGATTATTGTATTAGAGCTAATGATAAACTAATCTGTAATAATAAATTTCCCTGTTAATACTCTATTGTTTTTGCATTCTACCTTGTAAACATATATTCCGGAACTGAACTCATTCTGTATTTTAAGAGTTGATCTGTTTTTGATGCCGTAAGACTTTATAAAAGATCCTTGTTGATTGTAAATATTTAATGTTTCAACATCTTCAATGTTGAACATAAAACTAACAAAACCATTTGAGGGTTGAGGATACACTGTTACCAGATTGTTCTCTTCACTATTTTTAATATTTAGAGGAATCTCTTCAGGATAACGGTAAACTAATTCATCATCTTTATAAAGTTCATATAATAAGTTTATAGTGTAGTCACTACAAGTGGGTTTTGGAAATATATGGTCAAAGAAACCATTAGTAGATCCAAATCCTTTTATAATCATACTTGGATTACCAAAAAATTCTTTTCCATAATTTGCACAAACATAGTCTTTGTTATTCAATAACTTAATGGGGCTTAGTTTTGTTATTTCGAAAAAATAAAATTTACCATTTGTACAATACATCTCATAATGCATTTTTCCACCCACTTGCCAATCAAAGTCGTATAATAATGTTTCATGTTTGCAACTAGGAAAATAAATATAAATTTTCTTATCCTCTGTTTCATGTATATAGTAACGCAAATCATCGCCAACACATACGTTAAGATAAGTTTTACCATCTATTTGTGATTTTCCTTTTATATGAAAAGTTACATAGCTTATTATTTGATGTGTTTCTGAGCTAACTTTAATCTCCTTCCATCTCACAGATTCATTAAAGAACTGAGCATTGACGGTGTAACTTAACAGTATTAGGGTTGTTAGTATTAGTATCTTTTTCATAGTTAGTTTTTGATTATAAATTTTCCGGACAGTGTTTTGGCTCTTTTGTATTGAACGGTGTAAAAATATACTCCTGCTTGCAATGCTTCCTCTATCTTAAATGTAGAGGCTTTGTTAATATTATAAGTTTTAATTAAAACACCTTTTGAGTTATATACTCTTAACTCTTCAGCATCTTCTGCTTTGAACTTAAATGTAATATTATCTCTTGCTGGTTGAGGATAAACAGTTGCCGGGTTATTCTCTTCACTATTTTTAATATCCAAAGGAATTTTCTTAGGAGTTTGATACACCAATATATCATCTCTGTAAAATTCGTATAAAATTTCTCTTCTGCTAATAGGTTTTTGCTTTAAAAGATAGAAAAAACCATGATTATGGCATATTCCATTTATTATCATTTTGGACGTTCCAATATAAGAATCTTTTCCTCTGTCAATATAGTTATAGCTTTTTTTATCTAGTAATTTAATAGAATTAATTTTATCAATCTTTATTGAAGAAAACTCTCCATCTCTATAAAAAGGTTGATAATATATTTCTTTACCTACTTGCCATTCAAAATCATAACATAAAAACTCTCGTCCTCTTTTAGGACAATAAACGTAGACTTTTTTATCCTCCGTCTCACGTATATAATAATTTAGATTACCATCTTCATATAAATTGAAATATGTTTTACCATCTATTTCTGTTTTTCCTTTTATTTTATATTCAGTAAAGGATAAAATTTGTTCTTTAGGATAAACTTGTACAGAGGCTTCTTTCCACTTTACAGATTCATTAAAGAATTGAGCATTAGAAATTGTATAAATTGAAAAAAATAGGGTTATTAGTATTATAAATTTTCTCATTATATCACTTATTTTGTTACAACCATTCTTTTAGAGTCAACTATATTCCCGTCAATAATAAGAGAATATATAAACATACCTTCATATAATTCTGCTGCATCAATATTAATAGTGTTATCTCCTGTATGTAATGAACTGTAAATTTTAACTTGCTTACCTTGTAAGTCACATATCATTATTTGCGCTGATAAAAAATTATTAGGTAAGTAACATTTAATTTCTGTATTCTCTTTAAAAGGGTTTGGCGCATTATTATATAGAATAGGACTACTATTGTTGTCTACAACTCTAGATTCTGACTGAGAATTTTTAGCTTCTATTATATCTCTTTCCTGAGACATTATTACAGTTTGTAATGCATCAATTTGTTTTTGTTGCTCTTTAATAGCCTCAATAAGAAAAGGAATTAAACCATCGTAGTTAATAAGTTTAATATCTTTAGAAGAACTGACCAAACTCGGAATAACCTTTTCAAGCTCCTGAGCAATAAGACCGAACTCTTTATTGTCAGATGTATTTCTTTTATTTGCTCCGGTTTTAAGACTGTATGAGTATGTATTTAATTTTAATACCTTATTCAGGCAGTTGTTTAAAGGAGTTATGTTATCTTTTGTTCTTCTGTCTGATTGGGTATAAAACTTCTTGGCATATAAACTATTATAACCTATTCCTGTATACCAAAAATCTAATCTTCCTGAGCTTGTTCCAATTTCTGTTCCCGGATTATCCGGAGCAATTCTTAGAGTATGCCCATTGCCTCTGAACTGCATTCTCCCGTCTAAAACTACATATGACTTTTCAACAGTTAGTTGTGAGAATGCGCTGATAAATGGTATTACAGCAAATAGAACCAGGGTTAACTTTTTCGTAGTATTATAATTTAGTTTATAAAAATCACGGTGAATATATATAAAATAATCATATATAACCATGAGTATAGTGTTATATTGTTATTCGGTATATCTGTTTAAAATATAATAGTTAATGTAAAACTTTTGCAAAAAGTGGTAATAGTAATATAGTTTTTGTAACTTATAAATAGCAGTGGTTTAGTACTTTGTTATTAAGGGTAAACTATCTGTATGTTGAGAACATAAAACTAGAACACTATGAGAGCCGAAGCATTAAAAACATTACTTGTAATTATTATACTATTACTACCTCTAAATAATCGGGCAGACAATAGAGATAAAACATATTATACTGATTTATGGAGATACTATCAGTGGGAGTCGAACAGTGCAATTGTAAGATATACTCCTTTGCTAATGCCTGTTACAGAGTTAACCAGTGTAACTATAAATAACGGAGCAACAGAGGTAATGTTATCTGAGAATATTGAAGTAACCGTAAATCCTGTATCATCAGATAAGTTAATATATAACTGGCAGGTTAGTACAGATAATGGTAATACCTATAAGTCGATAAAGAAGCTTGATATGCCAATGGATGGCGGAGCTTTGGCAGATGGAGGAAAGGTGAAGAACTATACCGGATCACATCACGGTACAATAAATAATGCAGTGTATAAATCAACCGAGGGATTTGATGGCAAAGGGTGTTACTATTTTAATGGTAGTGCCATGATAAGTATTAATGATGCCTCAGATAATATAACTTCGGGTAATGGCTTTACCTATATGGCATGGGTAAATCCGGAAGATTATACTACTCACAGATCAATATTTACCAGAGCACCCAATAACTGGACTTCAGATTATTATTACCATTTTTTTGTAGTTCAATCCGGAACAGGAAATCTTATATTTCTCTATTATGAGGGTGGTACCGGAATTAAATCGAATAAAAAAATCCCAACAGGTGAGTGGAGTCATGTTGCAGCTACTTATAACAGAGAAAAAGAGATATTATCGTTATATGTAAACGGAGAGATGGTAAAAAGCAAAAGCGTAGCGTCATCTTACATTAGAGATAGAAATCATAACCTACAAATAGGAGCATGGACAACTCCTAATGGGGTTCAGGATTTTAAAGGATATATAGATGAAACTAAGGTTTTTAGCAGAGCACTGTCAACGGCACAAATAAAAGCAATGTACAATGATTATACTAACACAGGTAAATTTAAGGAAGATATTATTGTACCTCAGGAAACAGAGTTTAATGAGAAATGGAAAGCTTGTGTTACACCTAACGATGAAAATGTTGATGGTGTAGAAGTTTGTAGCAATGAGATTTTAATAAAATTTCCGACTCTGGGAGATATTCAGATAAATAATGGATCTTCACAGGCGTATAGTGGAGATATATTATTCTCAAAAATTAATAATCTTCACCCGGTAAATTCAAAGCTTGTATATGACTGGCAGGTAAGTACAGATAAAGGTAATACCTATAAGTCGATAAAGAAGCTTGATATGCCAATGGATGGCGGAGCGTTGGCAGATGGAGGAAAGGTGAAGAACTATACCGGATCACATCACGGTACAATAGATGGTGCAGTGTATAAATCAACCGAGGGATTTGATGGCAAAGGGTGTTACTATTTTGATGGTAGAGGAGAAATAACAATAGATGACAGATCAGATAATATGACTTCTGGAGGTAGCTTTACCTTTATGGCGTGGGTTAAACATAATGATCAGGCATCACACGGTACAATTGTAGGAAGGCAATATAATAATTCTCATTATCAGGAATTTGGCATGAAAGGAAGTAATGGTGTATTGGGGATGTCTTATTCCGGGGGTGGAGGTAATTTTATGAGCACTACTCCTGTTCCAATAAATGAATGGACTCATATTGTATTTATGTACGATTATGATTTAAAGAAGGGCTATATCTATATGAATGGAGAAAATATAGCGGAAAAAGAGATAGCTAATTCATATTTCCCCGAAATGAATTCTAAATTAGTAATTGGAGCATGGGCAGGAGCTGATAATAATCAGGACTTTAAGGGTTATATAGACGAAGTTAAAATTTATAATATTGCACTTTCTTCTGAGCAGATATTTGCAATGTACAATGATTATGTTAATACAGGTAAATTTAAGGAAGATATTATTGTAGCTCAGGAAACAGAGTATAGTGAAAAATGGAAAGCTTGTGCTACACCAATCTACGGCTCTTTAGATGGATTTGAGGAGTGTAGTAATGAGATTACAATTATTAAACCAAGGATAGATGCAGTAAATTTAAACAATAACTCTTCGGTTGTTTATATTGGAGATACCATAAAATCAACTGTAGAGGCTCCGGAGATTAAAGATCTGAAGATAAACTATAATTGGAAGGTTAGTGTTGATAATGGAGGTAATTACACCCCCTGGAAATTAATAGATATCACATTCGATGGTGGAGCGTTGTCTTCAGGGAAAGTCAGAGATTATAGCGGAGGTAATAGTGGTACAATTACCGGGGCAGAGTATAAAGCTAAATCAGGCTTTGATGATAGGGGTTGTTACCATTTTGACGGTACATCTGATTTTATATCATTTCCAGATAAAGAGAGTACAAGAACCGATGGTAGTTTTACAGCTATGTTGTGGGTTTATATGGAGGGAGGTCAGGAGTATGCAGCTTTTATAACTTCTGAAAGCACAGAACAGCATTATAGCTGGGTATTAAGAAAGAATAAAGAGAATAATAAGGTTGAATTTGCAATAGGTGATAAAAATAATTCATCAAATAACTACCACACATCAGTTTTAACTGATAGTGATATAACTTTTGATAAATGGGTTCATATAGCAGTTGTATGGAATCAAGACCTAAAAACAGCGAAACTTTATGTGGATGGTGCTATTGATGGAGAATTGAATACATCGAATGTTTCAAGATATTCTCACGATGAAGGGATAACTATTGGTAAATCTTTGTTTGCAAGTACTACTCACTTTAAAGGATCTCTTGATGATATAAAGATATTTAACAGAGCACTATCATCAGAACAGATCTCATTTATGTACAATGACTATAACACCTCTAAGGTGTTTAGGGAGGATATAATACTTCCCGAAGAGATCAGCTTATCAGAGAAATGGAAGCTGTGTGCCACTCCGAATGATAATTATGTTGATGGATTTGAGGTTTGTAGTAACAATATTTCGGTACGCGATACACTATATTCAGGCTACTCAATGCGTTTTATTCACACTAATAACGATGTTTTAGGAAGAATATTTACCTCTACAGAGAATAAAAAGATATGGACCTTTAGCGGATGGGTTAAACCAGCTAAATTATCCACAGATCGCACCATCTTTGCTAATAATACCAATGGAAAAAACAGTAATTTAACAATAACCTCCGATAATAAAATCATGGGTAAAGTGGGCGATGATAATAATAACTTCGCTTTTGTTGAAACTAACAATTCATTTTCTGATGCATCCAAATGGTACCATATAGTTTGGCAGGTAGATGTTACCGGAGGTGTAAACAAAATTTATGTTGATGGAGTTTTTCAGGCAGTAACCGGGTATAATATGAATAACTATATCTCATTAAATCCCGGATTTAATGGTGCTCAGAAACATTATATCGGGATGAACAGGGATGGGGATAGATATAATTTTGATGGTTATCTGTCAGAAATTAACTTTATTGATGGCAAGCTTGTATCTCCTGATAAATTTGCATATATGAAGGGAGAAAAATGGTATCCGCAACGATACTATGGCTATTTTGGAACAAATGGTTTCTACCTGAACTTCTCAGATCATACAAATCCGGGAAAAGATTTTTCCGGAATGGGAAATCACTGGACAGCCGAAGGTTATGCCGCTGAAAGAATTGATAATGGTAAATATATCGACCAGATGCTGGATCATCCTGCCAGAAATTTTGCTGTTTTAAATCCAGCCTCAAAGAGTTCCGACCACAATTTGTTAAATGGCAATTTAGAAATTAATAATTTGAGTAAAAATTTTTATTGTCGTACAAACGCAACATTATCATTTTCGGGTAAAAAATATTTTGAGACACAAATAAATAGAAATTTCAGTGTTGCATATATAGGTGTTTCAGACAAACTAAAAGAGGATACCTACAAGAGGCCAGGCTCTGACGAGAGTTGGGCATGGTGGGCGCCCGGAGAGAAATGGTATAATGGCGGAAATTCTGATAATGAAACTAAATACGGACAACAGGCAAATTCCGGAGATATAGTTCAGTCAGCAGTTAACTCTCTTACCGGGAAAATATGGTTTGGTAAAAACGGAAGTTGGTTCAAAGAGACAGATGCATCAGGTAATTTCACAGGTGTTAATGGAGATCCTGTAAATGATTCAGGAGCAATGTTTAAAAACCTTTCAGGAGAGATGTTACCAATGTTCAGGCCACTGCTAGAAACGTTAAACGTAAACTTCGGTCAGGGAGGGCAAGCCGGATTAAAGAACTTTTCGTGGGATAGTAAAGCAAAAACATGGAGTGAAACAGCAGATGGGGAGATTCCTGATGCAAGATTTAAGTATACTCCGCCTTCTGGTTTTATGCCATTATCTGACAACTTCTTTAAACCTGTGGTAACGTTAAACACATATAAAGTTGTTGCCCAAAAAGGTTCTAAACTAAACCTAAGCTGGGCAACCAAAAATTCACAGAGTGTAACAGCCGGAACCAATGCACCAAACAAAGCTTTTAGTGGCCTTAAGCAGGTTATTGATAACGAATATATTACCCTACCCGATACCGAGGGAGAATATAAATACTGGATTACAGCAGTAAACAGTGCTGGTGATGAGGCTTCGGACACAGTTAAAATTAAAATAATAAAAAACTATAAGATAGATTACTCATTAAGGTTTAATTCAGCTAATAATAATTATTTACAGCGCACACCTTCTAAAAGCGGTAGCAGAAAGAAGTGGACATACAGTTTATGGGTTAAAAGATCAAATGAGTCGACTCATTTTCTTATATCTCCTCACACATCTACTGATGGGCGTATTGGAGAAGCAATATGGTTTGATAATGGCTTATTGTGTATGGTTGTTGAAGAGAGGGGATATTACTATAGAATAGATTCTAAAAAAGAGTTTAAAGAGTATGGAGAGTTTATGCATGTTGTTTGGAGCTATAATATGCCTTCATTTGATTTTAAACTTTATATTAACGGAGAAGAACTTAAATATACAACTACATCAATAACTAAACCACCAATGTCATATGAATCTTTTATGAATGAATCTGGCAGATCACATTCTATTGGCAGACGAGACTTAAATAATGACTATTTTTTCGACGGTTATATGGCAGAAGTTCATTTTGTAGATGGACAGGCTTTAGAGGCTGATGATTTTGGAGAGCTGAAATTTGGTAAATGGGTACCAAAGCAACCTGAAATTTCGGATTATGGGACAAATGGTTTTTATCTTAACTTTTCGAATCAATTAAATCCGGGAGAGGATTTCTCTGGTAATGACAATCATTGGACACCAAATGGATATGATAGCAGGAAAGATGGAGATAAATATATTGACCAGATGCTTGATACTCCGTCTAGGAATTTTGCGGTATTGAATCCTGACGATAAATATAGTAGTGTAATATTGAGCGAAGGTAACCTTCATTTTAGTGGAGGAGACTATTTCTCTGCCCGAGCCACTTTTGATATAAATAGTTCAAAATGGTATTTTGAAGCTAAAAAAAACAGATATGCCCTTGGTTTGGCAAAAAAGACAAAAGAATTGGGTGAAACACTTTCAAAGGGAACTAAAGCAAATGGATATTACGAAAGTGGAGGAATATATGGTTTTGGAGGTTCTGTAAGTACTTCACAGACTTATGATAATAATGATATTACTGCTGCAAGTGTTGATTTTGATAATATGAAACTACATTATTATAAAAACGATGCTAATATACACTCTGCTGGTATTGAATTAACTAAAGATACTGTCTATTATCCTATAACATGTGCCGGAAGTGGTTATCTTAATTTTGGTCAGGGAGGCCGATTAGGATTAAAAAATTATAAGATGGATAATGAGACAGGAGAGTGGATATTGATAACAGATGGTAGTGTGCCTGATGCTCGTTTTGAATATGCTCCACCAACAGGCTTCAGACCATTATCTGAGAATTTCCGTAAACCTGAAGTTGAGTTAAAATCAAATAGATACAAAGCTCAAAAGGGCTCAAAAATAGTACTTACCTGGAACGTAGAGTATGCTTCCGAAATTTATGCAACATCAAATGATCCAAATAATCCGTTTACAGGTCAGATAAACTGTATTGATACTCTAGAAATTACATTGCCCGATGAGATTGGTGAATATCAATACCGAATAGTAGCGTCAAATGATTTAGGAGAAGAGGTTAGTGATATCGTTTATATTAAAACAACAGAGAAATATGAGGTAGATTATTCTTTGAGATTTAATAAAAAATTAAAAAACAGTTTAACTAAAACACCTACTGTTAATTCACCATCAGATAATTGGACCTATAGTGGATGGGTTAAACCTAATAGTCATACTCTTAATTTTATGGTGTTATGTGCAGGTTACATGTCAGGAAATTATAAAAGTAGAAATGTTTCGTATATATACTTTTATAATGGTAAAATGAGGTTTGGTCATGAATACGGAGGAACTGATTATACAAGGTTAACACTTGAGTCAAAGGATGTATTACTAAATAAAGACAATATATATAGATGGCATCATCTATGTGTTAGATTCCAGGACGAAAAGGTGACTCTCTATTTTGATGGAGAAGAAAAGGATTATTCATTTATTCAGGGAGGCCAATCTATATTAGAAGGTTTAACAACAACAATGGGTTCCACACAAAAGCACTATATAGGAACTTTTGTTCCGGAAAGCCCAAATATTTATTATTATGATGGCTATATGTCAGAAGTACACTTTGTTAATGGACAGGCATTGGAAGCTATTGCATTTGGAGAGTTTAAAAATGGTAAGTGGGAACCTAAACCGCCAGATATATCAGATCATGGAACCAATGGTTTCTATCTGAACTTTTCAGATCAATCAAAACCGGAAAAAGATTATTCTAAAAAAGGTAGCGACTGGACTCTTGAAAATTATGGTGATAGAAAAGATGGAGATAAATATATCGATCAGATGCTTGATAGTCCTACAAGAAATTTTGCGGTGTTGGATCCGGATAAGTCAAAATATACTGCTTTTGCAGGATATATAACAGAAGGTGGATTGCAAGTTAATTCACCAGGAACTTCTCACCCGGATTCAGATAATGTTCTGACAACATTAATAGTAAACAAAGCAAAGTGGTATACAGAGATGAAGCACCTGAAAGCAGGAACCGGTTTATGTGTACAGTCAGTTTCAACAGCAAGTGGATATGATCCGTGGGTTAATGGAGTTATTTATTACAGCAAAAGAGGGAATATATGGAAAGATGGAGTAGAAATATCAACGGATGGTAATTATTGGACAGATGATATTGTTTCAGTTGAACTTGATTTGAAAGAAGAGGATGTCTCATATTATAAAACAGATAAGCTGATAAAGAAAGTTAAAATAGATGGTTTTGGAGATAGCTATATTAGTTGGACAGATGGAGGCAACGGTGTATCGTCATCTGTATTTAACTTTGGACAGGGAGGACAAATAGGATTGAATGATTATGTTTGGGATAAATCTACTCAAACGTGGAGTAAAGCGGAAGCGGGGGAAACACCTGATGCTCGCTTTGCATATAAACCATCAGATGGTTTCAGACCCGTTTCCAAAAATTTCTTTAAACCTGAGATAGATCTTAATGCATCTTTATATTATGCAAAGAAGGGCTCAAAAATAAAACTGTTTTGGGAATCTAAAAATGCGACCGAGATAACAGCTTACTCTAATGCACCGGGAAGTACATTTACAGGATCTGTTAATGCAAATTCAGATATTGAAATTACACTCCCCGATATAAATGGAGTTTACAAATACTGGATAGTTGCCAAAAACAGTGTTGGAGATATAGTAGAAGAAACAGTTTCTATAAATGTTACGGATGAGTATAGAGTACCCTATTCATTTCGGATTAATGGTAAAGAGAAATATTTACAGCGAACAGTAACCAGAGAAGGGACCAATAAATGGACTCTTAGTTGTTGGGTTAAACTCAGCGGTACAAAATCATATCACTCTATAATTAATGGACAGGGCACATCAGAATCAAATGCAGGAGAGGTTATTGCTGTATCGAACAGTAAGCCTGAGTTGATCTTGGATCAATATACCAGTTCAACTTCCGGAACGTTGATTACTTACAAGGGTGAATCCAAAATTAAGATGGATACAGAATTCACCCATATTGTTTATAGTTGCGACGGTTTAGGGAAAACGTTTGAAATATACGTAAATGGTAAATTGCAGAGTTTAGATGAAGATATTCATAATGGTTTTGGTGAGAATTATTTCCCATGGTTACATAAAATTGGAAAGAATATAAGTATTGGACGACGTTATTATACATACTCAGGTAACAATTATGCCAGTGCTAAGGGGTATATTTCCGAAATCCATTACATAGATGGACAGGCACTTACAGCTGATAGTTTTGGAGAAACTATAAATGGTAAATGGAAACCAAAACATGCAGATGTGTCTGATTATGGTATTAATGGCTTCTATCTTAACTTTTCAGATCAAAAAAACCCGGGGTTTGATAGTGCCCCTCTTAAAGGAGATCATAGCGAATATAACCACTTTACAATGAAGGGCACATGGACAAAAGAGGCCGATGGTAGATATATAGACCAGATGCTTGATAGTCCTACACGTAACTTTGCAGTGTTGAATCCAGATGATAAAGGAGCAGGATTAGAGTTGCAAAGAGGTAATCTGGCAGTAAAAGCTATTTCAGGTTATGATAATGTTAGAAGTTCGCAAGGATTTGTTAAAGGCAAGTACTATACCGAAGCACTATATGGTGCAACACCAAATTTCAATTGGGGAATATGTGATAATACAATAGATGTTAACTCTATCTTCCATAAGATAAGTAGTAGTTTAAATGTTTGGTTTCTGAATATTGATGATGATGATACAGATTCACATCTGTATCATGGCAATGATCATACTTTAACAGATATTACCAGGCCAGATAATAACCATAATGATATAATGCGTATAGCATGTAATAAAGATAGTCAAAAGATATTTTTTGGAGAGGATGATAAATGGATAAATAATTCAGATCCGGAACAAGGAGAAGCAAACTATACTTTTAATTTTGATGGTGAACTCTATTTCTCAGCAGGAAGCGAATCTGGAGGCGGATTAAATATGGTTAATTTTGGTCAGGGCGGACAAACCGGATTAAATAACTATAGAATAGATATCTCAACAGGAGAGTGGACAAAGATTACCGATGGTTCTGTGCCTGATGCCAGATTTAGATATGGTCCACCAACAGGATATAATCTACTTAACGATGCCTTTGTCTCACCTGTTATAAGCAGTTTTACAGCAGATCCAACCGATGTTATTTCAGGAGGAACAACTAGTCTGGAGTGGACAGTAACCGGATCGGTAAAGGATGAGTTATGGCTAGATGGAGCTTTTGTAGCAGATATAACCGAAAAATCACCATACACTATTACTGTTCCTTCAGAACCCGGTGAGTACACATACACACTAAAGAGTTATAGTGCAGCAGGATTGGTTTCGACCAAAGAGGTTAAGATAACAGTATTGCCAGGCGTATCGGTAGAGTCAGTTCAGATAAACGATAACAAAACAGAGTACCGCTCAAACCAGCAGTTAGAGGCAGTGCATAGCAATCTTATACCAGAAGATGGCCGATTAATATACAACTGGTTTGTAGATAGAGGGTCAGGGTACAGTTCAATAGCCAAAGCACTAATCCCGTTTGATGGCAAT
>DKJY01000016.1 GCA_002454955.1 Bacteroidales bacterium UBA6680 | reverse complement strand
AAACTTTCGGATCAATGTGATAAAAGGTAGGAGCTGCAACCTATGATATATTAAAACAACAAATCACCCAAACTTATGCATACTAATACCGGTATTGCAGCCCCTTATATTAACCCATAACAGAATATTCTGAACATAAACAATTACAGGTATTTGTAATAGTTAGCCCGGCGAATCCGAAATATCCTCAACAATAATCTCGTTACATGTATAGTTTGCACGAAACTTAAGACCGTTATTATTAACATTTATTGTAGCCTTAACAACCTTTGCTCCACTGCGTCCGGCAACAATAGCTATATCTCTGGCTATATATTTTCCTGAGTTTTTATCCTTTACTAAATCAACTGATACCGTTCTGAAAGAGCCTGTTTTTAACTTAGTGTGCACAGCTATCTCTTCGCCCTCAATAAATATAAAAGCCTCCTGATTGCAGTTATTTACCATTAATATTTCGCTCTTTGGCAGCTCTACAGGTGTGTCCTCGCATCCAGATATAAAAACAGATGCTACTATAAGTATAAATATTGATAATAAGTGAGTTCTAAGAGTTTTCATAAATGTTTTAATAAAGGTTCTTATAATAAATTTACAACCATAAAGTATAATAGTCAAGAAAAACTGTAAAAAAAAAGAGATGTACAGTAATAAAAAATGCACGGTTATTGTGAATGTAAATTAAAAAGAATTACTACTTTTGCACCCTACATACCGGGGCTGACTTGGATTTGACAGGGAGTTTAATGGGTATGTAAGCATGTCGGGACAGATGACACATCCCGTAAAAAAGGGTCATACACTTTTTAATTGGCGAAAATAATTACGCTCTTGCTGCCTAATCGAATTATAGTAGATTAGACTTAATCCCGGCACAAGGTTGTCAGGACAAGACATCTCTCGGAAGGATGCCTGATACCATTCCGGCTCAGAGATGCTATCAACTTCGGGCTAGCAAATAATAAGCTTCGGGTTATTTGCGAAACTTTTGAAGATAAGGAGTAATTGGGGTGTCGGTTCTCAGGTTATTCTCGAAAATTAATAACATGACTAAGCATGTAGAAAGCATATTTATTGCTTTTCTGGACCAGGGTTCGAAACCCTGCAGCTCCACGAAAAACAGAAAAGCCTGATTGTAAATGTATTACAGTCAGGCTTTTTTTGTTAAAAAAACTCTTCTGGTTACTGCTTTATACATAAAGTGTTGGGTAATATTACTATATTGTTAGTATCATAGTGAGATTACAGAGTAGTGTTTAAATCTCTTTAAATTAACAAAGATATAATGGCTAAAATATTAGCTATTATAGCTATTTTTTTGTAATATTGGCTAATATATTATCTGTTATGTACTCTATATTACCAACACCAAACGATACAAGTAAGGCTTTAGCAGAACGCCATAGAGCTTTAAGAAAAAAGCTAAAAATGTCTCAAGCCGAAATGGCAGAACGATCTGGTGTTTCACTTGGCAGTTTAAAACGCTTTGAGAGTACCGGAAAAATATCATTAGAATCGCTTCTTAAACTGGCACACCTTATGAACCGTCTCAACGATTTTGACAATGTCTTCAAAATGGAAAAGGACTTGAGAGATATTGAGAAACTATTCACCACTAAAGGGTAAAACATGAATCAGATAAAAAACATTCTTGTAAGAATTAATGTGGAAGGAATATCACATGACGTAGGAGAACTGGTAATGGATAATCGTACAATCTATTTCAGATATAATGCAGATTTTTTAAAATCAGAATTGAATATTTCTCCTATAAAGCTACCATTTACAAACGAAATAGCAATAGCAGATAAAAACCCTTTTGAAGGATTATATGGTGTTTTTAATGACTCGTTACCTGATGGCTGGGGTAGATTATTACTGGATAGAAATTTGAGTTCAAAAGGTGTTAATATAGATAACTTAACACCATTAGATAGATTAGCATATGTTGGAGATAAAGGAATGGGAGCACTGTCTTATATCCCGCAATTGGATGGTGCATACGATGTAGAGAAACAGCTTGAACTGGATATTATTGCAAGGGAGATGGCGCATGTGTTAAAAGGTGAGAGTACGGAGATGATAGATGAACTGTTTGCACTTGGTGGATCATCCGGAGGAGCACGACCTAAGATTCTGGTTGCTTACAATAGAGATAAGGATCAACTAATACATGGCTATAATAATGTTCCAGATCAGTTTGAAGAGTGGTTAATTAAGTTTCCATCATCTCAGGATAATCCGCAGATATCCAAAATAGAGTATGCCTACTATCAAATGGCATTAAAAGCAGGTATTAATATGAGTGAATGCAGGTTGTTTAAAGGAAAGTCAGGACAGACCTATTTCGGAACAAAACGATTTGACAGAAATACCAAAGGAAGACTACATGTTCATACAGCGAGTGGATTGATGCATGATAATTTTAGAATGAGCACTATGGATTATGGCCACTTGATGGACTGTGCATATAGATTAGAGAAACATGTAGATGCTTACGAAAAGATACTTAGGTTAGCAGCCTTTAATGTTTATGCTCACAACAGAGATGATCACAGCAAAAACTTCTCTTTTCTGATGGATGCAAAAGGAGACTGGAAGATGGCTCCGGCATATGATTTAACTTTTTCTTCTTCTGCATACGGAATGCACAATACAATGATTGCAGGAGAGAGTAAAGCCCCGGGTAAAGAGCACCTGTTAAAGTTAGCTAACCATTTTGGTATTAATAACTTTAATGACATTATTAATGAGGTAAAACAGGCTGTGTCTAACTGGAGAGAGGTAGCTAATGACTGTGGTGTATCAAAACAACTAATATCAGAAATTCAAAAAACATTTAACAGATTAAATAAACAATAGATAATATCTCTACTATATGAATGGATCAGGGTTCGAAACCCTGCAGCTCCACAAAACATAGGAGAATCCCGATTGCAATATAGGCAGTCGGGATTTTTTATTATATGGCTGCAATGTGTAACTGTAGCATATGACCAGAATATAATATAGATATAATTATTGTTGATGAAGCTCTAAATAAACAGCCAATATTTTATCTATATATGTATTCTATACTACCAACACCAAACAATACAATTATAGCCTTAGCGACTTTAATAATGTCTTTAAAAATGGAGAGAGATATCAGAGATATAGAAAAACTATTCACTACAAAAGGGCGATAACAGCCTGTAGTCTGTTTGTATTATATACTGTTTGTACTGTCTGATTTTTAGATGAATGAATTATTAATGTGTTGTTTAGAGTGTATGGATGTTAATAACTATTTATAAATAAGAATAACAACAATTTGTAGTTATTACAGGTAATTACTTTCTTTATTATTCCAACAAATTTTTATGCAATAATATTTTATCTCTCTGGATAAAAGAGGAAGAGATATGCTTTATAGACAATGTATGTAATACAGGACAGTTATACTAAAAATAATTGTATAGTATATCTAAAACTGTTCAGATATTGCATATGTACCCACTGTCATCCGAAAGTTGAAA
>DKJY01000015.1 GCA_002454955.1 Bacteroidales bacterium UBA6680 | reverse complement strand
ACAGAATAGCGGACACTACCTAATTATCTAACCACACCTACTCTTAACATAATGCACGATCTGTTCGGGATTATATTATTTAATAATGTTATTATTTAGTATAGTTATAAATGACTTTATAGAGCTATATAAATAGTTAATTGTATAAATAATATTTCATGGAATTACCATTTATATCCATTATAATAGATTGTTTAATCTTAAATTTAACCCGAGATATACAGAGTTATATGTGTAAATTATTACTTTTAATATGTTGATTATCTTTATTGTAAATTAACATGTAAACTATCTGTAAGTATATATTTATATACCGTTAATATATTGTAATATATTTTATAGTAGGTATATTTATCTGTGTTGTATTTTGGTTCCGTAAGTTTAAATTACAACAACAAGTTTAAATAAGAATAAATTTCAAAGCGTTTTTATACAAACTAAATACTCTCATTTGGGGATATAGTTTGCATTGAAAAATAGAAAAAGTTCATGAGTAAATATAGTATTAACAATTCATCTGATGATTATCAGATAAGTAAAAACAATTAAAAATTATGAAAATGAGAATTAAATTATTGATTGCATTTATTGTGTTGTCATCTCTTTTACCAGTCTTTGGACAGAAAGATTTTAATAATTATATCAATTTAATCAGATCTAGTAAATCTGGTGAAGCCGGTATAAGGTTCAAGACAGATAGTAAAGGAGATTTTGTGTTTTATACAGATGATACAGACCAATCACCCTTAGAAATTAGAGCTTACAATCTTAACGGTGAGGATGATGGTACTCCACGTATATCTATTCCTCAGATAAATAAGAATCTTTATTTTGCCCTGTCAGGTGGTAGAGTTGGTATTGGAACAAAGAGTACCCAACGACTTTTGCACCTGAAAAGTAGTACGGAGAGTCCATATATTCTTCTTGAAAGATCTGCAAGAAGTCTTGAATCTGGTTTAGAGTTCAGAACAGGATCTAGTCGCGATTTTATATTCTATGTTGATAATACAAGTGAATCGGCATTTGAAATGCGTGCTGAAGGACTTAGTGGTGAGACAGATGGTGCTGCAAGATTAACAATGCCAAGATCAAATAAGAATCTCTATCTTGCACTCTCAGGAGGTAATGTTGGTATAGGTACATCATCTGTGAATGGATATAAACTTGCTGTTAATGGTTCTATGTTAACACATAATATATCTGTTGGGAACAATAGTAATATTCTAAATATAAGCGCTTCAACTATATCATTCTCAGGTGATAATAAAACGGTAATAGAATCAGGACAAATAAAAACAGGAAAAGTTGTGTTGTCTGTAGGATCATTTCCTGATTATGTTTTTGATGTCAACTATGAATTGATGCCTCTATGTAAAGTAGGTGAGTTTATTAAAGAGCATAAACATCTTCCTAATATGCCTTCTGAATCGGAGGTAATTGAGAATGGAATGAGTGTTGGTGAGATAAATACAAAGTTGGTTGAGAAGGTTGAAGAACTGACACTATATATCTTGCAGCAGGATAAGAAGATAAATAAACTTATAGAGAAAGTTGAGATATTAGAGAAGGAGAATAGTTTATAACTACAAATATCTGTTATGTGTGTAATATTAATACAATTCAATAACAATGTGCATAAAAAGCCTGTGTTTAAAGAATGACCTAATAGTATAAGCATAAAAATATCTCAACGTAATAAATTATATATTAAAATAATATGAGAACCATTTTGTTTAATTTAAAACAAAATGTGTAAAATAATTGTATTTGTATTGCTTTTTCGTATATTGCTATCAATTTCATAATCATTACATATATGTAGTATTGTAATTACCTATTATAGTTCTGTAAATGTTAGATTATATAATTACTTGTTCTAAACCGAGTAGTATACATAAAATATTAGTGTGAAACTGAAGACGTCACTTAATAATTTTTGATACTGGTATTTATTAAATAATAACTCTTGAGTTAATAGTAAATTAAATCATTAATCAGAACTATGTTCTGGTTGTTTAAAACGAGAAAATTATGAAGGTAATTAAGCTGAGATTTGTACTATTAAGTACATTAATGTTTTTGTGTATCATTGCTAATGGTCAGGTAGGTAAATATTCAAAACTTCTTATAGGGGGTAATCCGGCTACACAGGTTGGTGGTAACTATATGATTATTGGAGGAAGTAAATCAGGTACAGCTATATTCGATGGTAAAGTTTATGCTAGTAATATCATTCTTGGTGGAAATAAAGGAACAATGCTAAGTGAAAGATCAATTTTTGTTGGAGGCGAATCTGGTACCAGAATAGGTAATAACACTTTATTTATTGGAGGTGAATATGGGGTATCTATATTAGGCGATAAAATACTTGCCAGAAATGTTAATGCGGGTAAAATTATTGCAGATAAGATAGTTCTTAATGTAGGGTCATTTCCTGATTATGTTTTTTCAGATGAATATGAGTTAATGCCTCTAAATAAGGTAAAAAGCTATATTCTGAATAACAAGCATCTTCCGGATATGCCATCGGAAAATGATGTAATAAAATCAGGAATGAGTATCGGTGAGCTTAATATTAAGCTGGTTGAGAAGATAGAGGAACTTACCCTTTATACAATAGGGCAAGAAGATAAAATAAAACTTCAGGAGCAAAAACTGAATAATCTTATTGCCGAGATAGATAGGTTAAAACAGTATATTCTTGAACAGAACGATTAGATAAATAATATTACTAAATAGCTATACTGTAACATATATAATAGATTCATAAATAGATACATTATTATATTACTCATGAACGGTGATAATTTAAATGTATAATTAAAAGGTCATTATTTATAATATGATGACTTTGTAAAAATTTTAATTATGAAAACAAGAATATTATATTTTGTGTTTGTTTTGTTGATGCTGTGTATACCTCATTTAGTCAGATCACAGTATCATAACGATCCTATTAATAGAGGTGGAGGATTATTGATAAAGACAAATAGTGATAATTCAAATGATCCGGGAGAACATCTTAGAATAGCAGTAGGTGTTGGCGATTTTCACAACAACTATGTTGCTGACTTTGGTAAGAGTAAGATTATATTTCACCGAAATTTTGACCTGAATGGTAATCTTAATGTAACAGGAAATATTAATACTTCGCGTATTCTTGCACGAAGTTTTGAAGCAGTATCTTCCATGAGTCTTGTAAGGGGATTAGCATTTGGAACAAGTTGGAAAGATCTTGCATTTACAATAAGTGCCTATAAGAGAGATGATAACAGGTGTGAGATTTTTCTAGGTTCTAATGCAAATAATTCTTACGGTAAATTACAAATTTCTAATGGTGATAATCGGGTAGTTCTATATAATCAATATACGGAAATAGGTACCGAAGTACATTTAAGATCTGATAATAGTCTGTTGAAACTAAAAGGGGGAGAGATAAATTTCCTTGATAAACACGAACGTAAACAAAAAACTGTTCTTGGTGCTAACCAGATAAAAACCGGAAAAGTAATACTTGATGTAGGTTCGTTTCCTGATTATGTTTTTGCAAACGACTATAAGCTTATGTCTTTAACTGATGTAGAGAGGTTTATTAGTACTAACAAACATCTTCCGAATATGCCATCTGAAGCAGAGGTGATTGAAAACGGAATGAGTATTGGTGAGATAAATACAAAACTTGTTGAGAAGATAGAGGAACTTACACTTTATACAATACAGCAAGAGAAGAGAATAAATGATCAGGAAGATAAACTTCTTAAACTTATTGTAGAAGTAAAGAAACTTAAAGGTGTATCGCCATAGTTGTATACTATTTAGTAAATAGGTTACTGCTTATGGTAACCAAGGCAAATAAATATTTTTTTAACCATAAATTACTATAATATGGTAAACAGAAGAAATTACTTAATGCTGCTTTTTGTGGCAATATGTTCTGTACTATCTGTTAATGCACAGGATATAAAACTATATCGTTTTGTGTGCAGAGATGCAGGACAATCAAACACAAAGCATGCACTATTTCATAATACAGATAATAATAAGGCTGTAACAACAATAATACAGTCAGATAATCTTGAGTCGTCAAATTATACAGAGATGTTTATAGTAAAACGTCAGAGTAATACAGGTTTTGTACTGATAGCATCTGCTAAAAAACCGGAGATGTTTCTTAAACACAAT
>DKJY01000188.1 GCA_002454955.1 Bacteroidales bacterium UBA6680 | reverse complement strand
AGATAAATATCATCAATAACACTCTAGGCAAAAAGAACTGGTGTTCAAGCTACTACGATCATATTATTCGCAATATAAAAGAGTATCACAAAATTAAGAGATACATAATCAACAACCCAATATTATGGAACAAAGATATATTCAGATAACAATTCCACAAACAATAATCCTGTTAGTCTCTCTTTAGTGTAAAAGAGCGAGTAGACCACATTTAGATATTCTGAATATCAGGTAATAATCATCAACAAACATGTTAAACTTAGAGTAGAGCAGATCTGAAATTAATTATAAATTGTTAGTTATTAATGATTAATATCAATCCGGTCAGATTATTTACTGTATCAATTAAATAGCAACGTATAAATCAAATCCTGCATCCGACACTCTTATTGGATCAAGTTCTTGAACTTGATTTACCTACAAATCCGACCAAATCCAAGGATTTTACCCAACAACCCAGAACAAACATAAAAAGGTATTTCAATACTGCATCACATTCGTTAGACCAAGTTCAAGAGTTTGCCTAACGAATGTAATTAACCTCAAACTGTTGATAAGTAATAATAAGCATATGACAATTATTATACATTCAATTACTATATTAACACGTTATAATAATATTACAGACATGAATCAAGAATATATCATTCCCAACCTAGATAGTTATAAGGAGTTAACGGATCTTTTAAATGCAGAACAAGATCTATATAGATTTAACAAAAGCAAAGTATCAATAGAAGATATAGCTAAGCAGAGAAGAGCTGTAGTACTAGGTGAACCAGGTTATGGAAAGACCAGACTATTGCAAGAGATAGTTAAAGAGAATGAAAATAATAGATATATTATTGATCTCAAAAACGTAAAAAACAATGATCTTGAAAATCATATTAAGATCAAAGGTATCAATCTTACAACTAATACAATAATATGCCTCGATGCTTTAGATGAAATAAAGAACGATCTATACCAAAAGATTATATATAAGATACGTCAATTCTCAAATAATCATCCTGATGTTAATTTGATTATTACATGTCGTACACATTTCTATGACAAATGGAATCCTAATATCAACGTTGATATATATTACAATATTGGACCTTTTAATAAAAGAGAGATTGCTACATATTTAAAAAACAACAATATTTCTGAAGGAATAATAGATGGCATATTTAATAAATTCAAAACTTCACATTCTCATTCAATAATCAGTACTCCCAGATATTTAAATCTACTGACTGACTATTTAAAAAAAAATGATTCTGACTCTATTTTAGATATTACAAAATCAGACCTGTTCAAAGAATTTATTGAGAATAAATTAAATATTGAGATTAAAAAGAAAGGTCATGCAGTAAACAACGACAACATACTTATACAAAGAATTCAACAAGTTCTGGCACTTTTAATGGAGATAAGTCAAACTAATATAATTAGCGAGGATGAATTTTGGACAATTATTGACGAAGTAGAGTCTAAAATGATGAGTTATGATACAATCAGACATATAAATGATTTCTGGGATAGGACAATATTAAAAAAGAATGCAGACAATACTGTTGAGTTTGAGAACACTGAGTTTCAGGAATTCTTAGCAGCAAGAGAAATTATAAGACTTAATAATTCTGATCAGGTAATATATGATTTAATATTTGATAATCATCTAAAAGAAATTAAACCATCATGGTTAAATGCTGTAAAATTTTTACTTGACATGAAGCCTGATTTGTATATGAATCTTATTAAACAGAATAATATATTCAAACAAAACAGTATTGTAAGTGATACGGTATATAATCTGGTACTGGATAACAGTAGGATATTTAAAGAAACAGAATCTAATTATATTTTCAACTCTGTACTCTCATATTATCAGGACAATGCTATATGGATAAAAGAGGATATTGCCAAAACACTATCTACTCACTACTCAAATAATAGTGAATCATTAATAAGGAAATCAATTAATGGTAACATTCATAAAGGACTAAAACTGTATGTTAGAAGAGGTAATATCGCAATATTAATAAAACATATTATTCGTGATCATAATATTACTGATAAATATAGAAGGTATTGGAAAAATAAACTAATTGAATGGGCGACAAGTGATGATAGAGATTATAATGTACTTGCCAGAATCTGCATAGATTCAATTGGTTCATTCAAAGATATTGAGCTCATAAAAAGAGTAGAATCTACTTATGAAAAGTATGATAAACTCTATAAACAAGAGTTTCTTCGTATTGCTGCAGAAACAGATGCAAACAGTGATTTTACATTAGATTATATGTTTAAATCATTTACAACAGACGATGTAATTGATTCATTTTATAGCAGAGAGTTATTACATAGTGTAAAAACTAAAAAGGCGTTCAAAGCAATACTTGAATATTGCGATAACAAAAAATTTCTTTTAAAATTTATTAATCTGTTCAACAGAGAAGAATCAGATTATAGTGAAGATTTTGAGACAGATTTATTTAGCAAACTAAACCAAAACTGGGATGATCATATTGAAGAGTTAATCCATAAAGTCATATTCAATATAATGCAAAATGAATATATTGAGAACGGAACAGTAATACTTCCATTTATAAAGATACTCAAAGAAAACAATGACAGATATATTTTTAAGTTTATAGAAACCTGTATAGCTAAAGATATAAATAGACTCTATCCAATTAACTTTTTAGAAATAATAGCCAGATTATTATCTAATTGTAATATATCAGAAGCAATTGATTTGTTAAATAGACAATACAGATCTGATCTTGAAGAGATATTATTTCATGCCGAATCAATTCATGGTTCTGAAAGCACCATTATTAATAAAGCAAAACAGATAGTTCCAGATGTATTCAAAAAGTTACATCACAGTATATCAAATAATCAATCCAAAAATAGGATTAACGAGAAAACCAACTCAGAACGTTATTATAGAAACTTTCAGAATAAATTAGAACCAAAGAAAGATCATTATAATACAGATATTTTTAATTATGCTCTTAATAATTTAGATAAATTAAAAGATAAAATAACAGTTTCCGAGAAATCTAAGCTAATAAATCTGGCAAATGAATACCTGAATATAGATATTACAAATTCAACATTAAAGATTAAAAAAAAAGAAGATGAAACAACGTCTTACACTATTTCCAGCACTGTTCCAATAATAGGTAAGTGCATTGAATTAATTGCAGAACACAATAATTTCTTAGAAATAAACATACAAAAATACAGATCAAATATACTTAGATATATACCTTTTGCACATACAAATCAGCTACAAACAGTATTTGATATAATTGGAGATAATATAAGCAAAGAAGATGCAGATATTATAATGCAAATGTACTCATTAAACAGAAAGGATGATCTAATTACTTTCCACCCAAATAATCTTATTGTGGCTGCAACAAGATATAATCTTAAAGCATTAAAAGAAGTACTAAAGCTGTTTTGCGAAAAAGAGACTAAGATATACCTGGAAAGTAAAATTGATGCGCTAAAAGTCTTAAGCTCATTTATGACAAATGATGAAGCTTTGGAATATTTTACTGAAATATTTAACACATACATAGATGATGATGACGAGATAGCATATGAAGCAAATGCTCAATTGATATCAAAATGTGGAGATATAGACGCTTTTAACAATAGGTTTGATATAATCACAAAAACATCAATAGATAATATATCAACTAATGGAGAGTTAAGTCCTTCGGAAAAAGGATTGGAACTTAGAACAAAAAGGTTCGCTAACGAACTATTAAAGTTCCCAAATCTTAATATAGATTATTACGAGAAATTTGAGAAATTACTATTTAGGTCTTTAATAGTTGAAAAGAAAGGAAAATCGTACCAAGAATATGCTTCTTATTTGAGAGATATATTTTGTGACTATATTAAACTTCTCAAAAGAGATAACAGTTATAAACCAATTATAAGATATGAAAAGTGGATATTAGAAAATGACAGAAAAGGTAATGTAAATTGGCAGAGATACAAAATACATGATCTTAAATCTGCTTATATGGACTATCTAGCCAAAAACACCAATATTAGAGATTCTATTATAACCTATAATGATATCAAGAAAAAGCGTTACAATAAAATATCATCAGACATGGATATTCTTAATGATTTTGAGGATATTATAAGAAATGATATATACAGATGGGGATATTCTGAAGGTGGCTACAAATTGTTTTATGATTTTCATATACACAAGAAAAAATCATCAGATACAGAAAGCAATAGTAAAAAGGCTCATGAAGAGTTTATTCAAAAAACAATAAAGGCGCAAATTGAACTAGGTTTTTTACGCAGAGGTTACAGAGAATCAGATTTACATGTGTTAAGAGAGCCTCAATGCATTAATGATAAGAAACCTGATTTTATAATATCATATGGAACCTCAGGAAGTATAATTGTTGAGATAAAGCTAAGTACAAACGATGAAATAAAAATAAACAAGAAAGGCTCTTTTGGTAGCAAATGCGAAACATACAAAGATAAACTAATAAAATACCCAGAAGGAGTAGGTTGCAAATATGGTGTGTTATTAGTTGTTTCATTAACAAATGAGAAAGATTATAATAATCAATTGATAAAGCTTAACAAACTATACTCTGAGACTAATATTAAAGTTATAGATTTATCAATATACAATAATACAACCATGAAACTTCATGAGGCTATTATAAAAGTTTTAAAAAAAGAAGGTAGTGGTATGAGTTATGATAAAATTGCAGAAATAATTAATGGAAATAGGTGGTATGTAAAAGGAGATTCATCAATAATAAAAGCCAGTCAAATTAAATTAAGAGTTGAAGAAGATACTTATAAAAAACTTTTTAGAATAGAAGACGGGTTAATTTATCTGTCATAAACAAAATAGCTACATTAGCAGCCATAAATCATCATTAAAACTAAAGCAATAAACTATGAAGATATTGGCAATAGAGCAGGAGGTAGCCGGAGCAGATTGGAGCAATCAGGAAGAGACTCTGGCTGCAGAGGCATACAGAGTACATAAATTGCAGCAATCCGGATTTATAAGAGAGATGTACTTTAACCAAAATCACTGCGCTGTAATTGTTATTGAGGCAGAATCGGCACAAATGGCAAACGAGGTACTTAATGAACTGCCACTTGTTAAAAAAGGACTCATAACATTTAATATTATGATACTTAACCCATATAGTGGATTAGACAGAATTATTCGCAACGATATAAAAGAGTCTATATAAATTTTAAAAAGATGGAGCCAATAAAAGGTTCCATCTTTTATATACATAAATCACTATTTATAATACCCCATAGCATACTGTACCGATACACGCAATACACCAAATCCGTACTTTACACTACGCCTGAAATTTATAGATGATGCCTCTTTAAAATACTTTGTAGGACAGGTTATCTCAGCAATCTCATATCCACGTCTGAATATCTGAGCAATAATCTCATTATCAAATACAAAATCATCAGAGTTATTTTTATACTCTATATCTTTTAATACATCTGCTGAATATGCTCTAAAGCCGGTATGATACTCGCTAAGTTTCTGTCTTATAAATAAATTCTGAACAAACGTAAGCATCCGGTTTGCCAAATACTTATACATTGGCATACCTCCTTTAAGACTTCCGCGTCCCAATATTCTTGAACCAAATACCACCGGATAGAGACCATTTGCAATAATATAACACATACTCTCAATAAGTTTTGGTGTATACTGATAATCCGGATGTAACATAACCACAATATCAGCACTCATCTCAAGCGCACGATCATAACACGATTTCTGATTTGCACCATATCCCATATTGATATTATGTTTCACTATATTTGATATTCCTAATCGCGCTGCTACATCCACAGTATTATCACAACTGCAATCGTCAACAAGAATTACATCATCAACAATATCAAATGGTATCTCACTATACGTCTTTTCAAGTGTAAGCTCAGCATTATATGCAGGTAATACAACTATTATCTTCTTTCCTTTAATCATAATATTATCCTCTGTTGTTTTTTAATGCTTCTGATTTTTGCAGATATGATCTGTAACTACTATCACCAAGTTTGTAATAACAAACTCCAAGATTATACCAATGCTCCCAATTATCAGCCTGATTTACTGTAAGTACTTTGTAATCTGTAACAGCTTTAACATATTCACCTGATAAAAAATACGCTAATGCACGCATACGTATAAATGGCATCTTATTATCTGTTAAACCAACACCTTTGTTACAGCACTCAATTACTGTATCATAACCCTTTGCCTTAAAACTCAATTCGGCCAAAGCATACAATGCATTCAAATTATCAGGATATATATCAAGATTTGCTTCCAGACGCTTCAATGCAGTATTAATATCAATCTGCGCATTATTAAGATGAAGCTTATATAACGTAGCCCGCTCGCGATTACCAATGGTATGAATCTTCTCTGCTGCATACAGATATTTCTGCAAAAAAACCTTAAGAGTATTATGTACAGTAGTAATATACTCTCCGGTATATACTGAAGGAACAGATCTTAACCTTCCGGTTACAACATAATTTATTCTCTTTGCAGAAAGATTCATAAGCATAGTATCTGCATTAAATGTAGTTACCTTATAAAACCCAGTAAATTCACGATTACCATATATCTGAGCCATATTTGGTTTACGACACGCAACAACAGATTTTTTAGGTATATTCTTTCCAACCCACTCACACATCTTTACATAGTTCTGCCAATCGGGGCTATAGGCAGAGTATCTACCTTCAGATCTCTCCTTACTCTTATCAACTGACTCAGTAATACTACTCTTCAGATTTACCCCAACAGATAATATAACCATAAGAACCAAAACCACTTTAATAGCCTTAAATTTTATTGCTTTAGCCATATCATAGAAACCAGTACCAAAAAATATCAGAATAAGAGGTAGATATATAAGAATTAAACGCTCCTGATCCCAATAAACCTGCTGTGTAATAAATGTGGTAACCAATGAAACAACAAGATAAATACCCACAAAGAACATATCTTTTCTTTTTCTGTAGAAGTGAATAATAAGAGCCACAGCTACAAGAATAATTATTGTTGTAATTAAACCAGATGTATTTACGCTATCATAATCTCTGAATCCTAAAAACTTAAGAAGATGTTTAGACAGATACTGATTACAATTATCCCAAAACCTGGTAATCATTCCTGATAAATCCTCAGTTCCTTCAGATGGTTTGTACGGATTTATATACATAATCTTACTCAACTGTGCACTAAAGCCAACGCCACTGATACTCCAATAGAATTTACTATACAAACTAAATGGTATATAGAATATCAGAAACGATGATATGCTTGCAATAAGCAGTCTAAAGCGTTTTACAATAATGTAGTATATCACTATTGCAACAATAACAGCCATACCTATATTTCTGGTTGTTACCAGCATAAATGAAACTAAACCAAAAAGTAGTAGTTTAACTACAGATGTTCTGGTAAACAGTTTGTTATTATCTATTGTGTCTATTTTATAAAACAGATAAAACAGCACAACCTGAAGTAACATAAACAGAGGTTCGCTATATGTACTCCCAGCATAGGTTATTATCTTAATATTTAACGAACAAATTACTACAGTTGTAAGCAAAACAAATACAGGAGAGTGTTTTCGCCATGTTTTGTATATAATAACTATCTGTGCTACTGTAAGAACAATAGATATAAGCTTAAACAGTGTTACCTCTATACCAAACATAGCCACAAACGGACTAAGCAGAATAGGATAAAGAGCACCATGCCATGCCGGAAACGATTTGCCCATAATAAAATTCTTAGCAGCTATTATGTAATAAGAGTCATCACCACCAATACTAACCAGGCTGTTAAAACATAAATAAGAGAACAGAACAAATAATAGTAGTGATATTCCTGTTACAATAATACCTGTTCTGTCACTCTTAAAGTGATCAATAATTTCTTTCATTCTTGTATAATTTTTACGCATTTTATATACAGATACCTGCAATAAAAAAGTGTGTTGACAGCAGATATTAAGTCAGGACGAAACATTATTTAAATACGCTGCACTGCATATCTTATTTTTAATAAAAAGAGAAACTAAATGGTGTTCATTACACAAATATGCACACTGTTCTATGATGTGAATTATGATGACCTTATATCTATTAGCAAAAACAATGTTAACACCAATAATACAGGGCTTTTGGCGGTACACGAATAGGATTGATAATAATATTTACACGTCTATTCGCATGTTTACAGATGTAGAAATTTGATACAGATTATTATCGTTTAAATTTAAATAGTTTTATAGCCACTTTACAACTGTAATATTATATATGAATTACCTCTCAAAACGTAAACTTATATATCTTAAAAATATTTTTTAATTACCGCTTCTAAATTTTTCAAAAACTAATAATATATTTATAGTAAAGTTAACGTCTAAAGTAATTATGCATACATAAGTTTAAAATTAATAATTACCTTTATGTCGAAAAATAGTGTAAAAAAACAAACATTAATTACACTAATTTGTTTTCTTTGCAATTATAATTAACTACACAAGATACTTTATGGTTAAAAATTGTATTTTGTATAAAAAAAGGCTAATTAATTTGTGATATAGCGTATTGTTCATAAATTTGATTTGCGAATAATCATCTAAAGGTTACAGTAATGTTAAAAGAGATAGACCATAGTTGTATAAGTTCGGAACTTTTAGAGTGTCTGAAAAAAATCAGTTCAGAGTTGCAGTATGTTGACTTCTCAAAGGATCCGGTAATGATTGAGATTGCTGAGCAGTTAATTGAAAAAACTAACCTTTTTGATAATGTTTTCGGACATTATAGAAAGAATGGTATAATGGATAAACTTATTGAGGCAGATACAGATTTATATGTATCTTATATAAGTTTAAAGCATGCAGTAAGATCGCATGTACACAGTTCAGAACAAACATATGCCGAGAGAGCTTCTAAAATATGGAAGACAATGATTGCAGAGTATGATGAGACTGAGGCCCTAAATTATGACATCTATATTAAGAAGTTAAACAATCTTAAGGCCGAACTTCACAAGACAGAGAACATGAGAATGATTATTGACCTGAACATTGTGAAAAATTATGTTGTATTTGCTGAAGCTTTAACTGCTTATAACGACTTATATAAAGACGTAAAGCATGATAAAGTAGTGGTAGAGAACCTGGGTTCTGTATCATACTGCAGAAAAGACTTAATAAATCATTATAATGGTTATCTGGTTTCATGTTTCAATCACTCGGTAATTATGAGTGAGTATACAGAGTTTGTTAAAACAGCAAATAATCATGTTCATGATCTGGAACGTGGTATTATTGAACGAACCACAAGGCAAAAAGATATTCAGAAAGAGGTTGTATAAAACCGCTAAAGATATATTTGTAAAACAGAAGGCAAGCTGATATCAGTTTGCCTTCTGTTTTTATTAACGTATATAAATAAATTGTTAATCAGAGTTTTATAAAACTTTTCAGCAACTGCTCACCAATACTATATATTCTAATGTAATATATGCCAGATGGTAGTCCCGATATATCTACTGCTGCAGTATAATTATCAATTCGTTTTACTATAATTCCGTTAGAGTTAATAATTTCAGAAGATACTCCTTTAATATGATCTGGTATTGATATATTTATATAATCCGACGATGGATTAGGATAGATAGAGATATATTCGCTTATCTTATCTATATTATTTGGCATATCTCCTGAAACTGTTATTGTAAAACTGGCTTCTGCATAGTTTCTAAAGTTAGATGCGCGTAATGTAATTAATGCTTCTCCACTAAAGTCAGGAGTTATTGATATGTCAAGGCTATTACCATCAAGATTTGTATGCACAAGCGATTTATTACTGTTAAACACCTCATATGTATATGAATCGGCACCGGCAAAAACATTCTCTATGCCAACAGAAAAATTCTTAACCTGATTAACCCTAACCTTGTAATCTCTAATCTTCTCATTAACTATTATATTCAATGATCCTTCAATTGTAATTCTGAATTCACACTCAATATATTGCGAACTCGGAATAGTACCTCTAACCACAACAAATTCAAATAGCTCCCGATTTTCAGGAACAACAATCTGTAGTATATTATCAGCTGTAATAGTATACTCCATCATGTGTTCAAATGAATACGCCTTAAGCTTATATATATACTGATCAGAACCTTTAAATATCTCATTAAGATTATAGCGTATTGTATCTGTCTCATTTACCAAATAATGATCTTCTTTAATACCCTGCTCAACAGATAAAAGTGTACCCGTTGTAGTAATACTAAACTCTGACGATACAAAAACATCATTAGAATAAGCTCTGATTGTAATATCGCCACTACCCAAAACATCAGGTTTAATTTTTACAACAAGATTATTACCATTAATAGTTGGTGTAAGAAGCTCTCTGTTTGTATTATCTGAAACAGAGAATCTAAAGTCTTCAGCACCTCCAAAGTAATTGGCAAGATCAACACTTATCTCAGATTCTGCATTAAGTATAAATTTGTAATCAGATATACTCTGTGTTGCATATATATATACATTAGGTTCACCTACAAATATGCCCCGTCCATGAGTACCTACAGCAATTCTGTTATCAGTATAATTAAATTCAACATCGGCAATTGTTACATTACCTATTGTATTAGGCGATACCTTTTCCCAATATGTATTACTACCTTCCAAATTACTGGTAAAATACAATCCTGTGCTTGTTCCTACATAATATACTGTTTTATCTGTAGCTGTAACAAAGCAGGCACATCGAACCGATGGACCGGGTAATTGATCATCTCCTTTAAGATTTCCTTCAACATATGACATCGAATGTCCTCCATCATCAGAATAGAATATACTTTTTGCATTATAATTAGATATAACAAGTATAAACTCCTTATTATTTATTGGACTTATAGATATATCATGAGGATATGTATTAGACTCAAAAGAGCTTGATGAGATATTGTATATCTCGCGCTCATCAGATAGCGGGTTAATTACCTTATAGAGTAGGGGCTTCTCGCCAACCTTATATGCCCCAAGATATAAAACTCTGTTTTCTCCTTTTGACGAAACCAGTGTTGTTATCTTATATCCTTCCGGAAATACCTCAAAATCTATCCAGTTACGGGTAGTTCCAGTTATATTATAATCAAATACAGCATCAATATTTGTATTTACAAATAATCTATTTGCCGAAGGATAGTATATAACCCTGTCATCATCAGGATCTACTGCATATGGATGTATGAACAGTGTTGAATATGCATGTTTAGGGTAACACAATGCCCAGGCATCAGTCTCACTATTTATGCGTATCAATCTGCCATTCTGTGATGACACATAATAGTATTTATCACCAAAATGGCAATAAGAACCGTCGCCACTACTTTTATCAACAGAGGGAGTATTGTTATTAAACGTGAACTTTGGTGTTCCATTATCCTGTGTTCCTCCCATAATAATGTCAGAATTTGCCTTCATTGGCATTGATATATCGTAAAACTGAGAGTTTACATACCCATTGTTCTTACTTTCCCATGTCATATAACCAGGAGAATCTATACCATTATAATTAACATTATCTGTATAGCTAATTCCACCATCGTGTCCACACCACATAGTCTCCGGATTATTATTATCAAATACAACTGTATGTATATCCGGATGATGATTAGGGTACATAAAATTCTCTGTTTGTGTACTACCATAACCACCTATCCATGAATAGTTCTGTTCTGGCTCTGTTGCAAAAGCATTATTACTTCTGAATAAAGATGTCGCTCCCAGAATCACATAGTCTTTGTCATCAGGCTTTATTGCCAATGCCATATTATACACACCTTGCTTTCCTAACTTCTCAACCACATAAGAATTGTACCCTTTAAAACTAAACCTTACACTTTCTGTTCTATCCTCAATTGTATTCTCTTCAATATCAATTTTATAGAAATATGGTTTAAGCATTTTATCAACCAGATATAGATATACAAGGTTATTATCTGATGGTACATATTTTATTATCCCTCTATCATATGATTCCGGTAACGATTCCGATATTTTCAAATAGCTCCAGCTATCGCCATCATTAACAGACGTATATATACCCGGGATATTATTTCCGGCTAATGATGACACTGTTCTTTTAGATACATAGGCAATTAATTTGCCTTTACTATCTATATCAATATCGGCCCATTTATGCCCATTCTCATATCCAAGCACAAGTTTAAAAGATATATCCTCTGATCTCTTACGAAAAATTCCATAAGAGTTAGAGCATATAAATACAGATCCTGTTTCTGGGCTTACTATAATCTTTGATATATACTTATATGGAGAGTTATTCTCTGAAAAATCGGGCTCTGTAAATACCATATGAGACCAACTATTACCATTGTCTGTACTTTTATAAACACCATTTCCATAATAATATGCTGTTGAACTCATATCTGTAGCAGAATTTCCTTTATACTCGCCAGTTGCATAATACCAAACATCCTGATGACCCTCACGAATATCTTGAGCAATTGATGTTACTCCCATATAGTGTCCGGGATTATTTACCATAGTCCAGCTTTTTCCTTTATCTGTCGATTTCCATAATCCACCAGATACACCACCTGCCAAAACAATATCTGAATTACGCTTATCCAGAGCTATCGCTCTTGTTCGCCCACCGATATCATATGGTCCAACAGCCGTCCAGTTATACTCTAACGATCCTATAGAACTGCGTTTTAAAGACCTAGTATTATCAAGAATATTTGCAAATTCTAATTCTTTAGTTCTAATACCCTTTGGAATTATATCTGTTTTCGGATCTTTAAGCATATTAAATATATAATTATCGCGCTGTTCAATATCTTCAATATCAGCATGAGGAGACATTACTGATCTAACTCTCGGAAGAGAAGGAACCTCTTCAACAGTTTTCTCAATATAAATAAGTGATATAATAACATTCACAACAATAAGCAGGTAGAAATAAAACGATTTATACTTTTTCATAGTTATAATTTCTGGGTTAATACTTCACTATATAAATTAATAAAAAGATAATACCTAAACAACAATATATCATTATTTTACATTAATTTTATATACTAACTTACAGTACACTTAACTATAACAAAACACATAAATTGGATAAAAGAAATCACAGTATAACAACATGTAAAAACGCATAAATACATGATTTTAAACAAAGAAATGCACTTATTTAATGTGTTTGTTTAAAACGAATAACACTATATATTTTAATAGGAGAGGGCATTCACACTAATAAAGAAATAGTGTGTAACATTAAAAAAATAGAGAGTATTATACCCTAATAATACTCTCTATTTTGAAATTTTATTATGGTAATAACAGAGAACTATCACCGTAACTTAAAAATCTATAATCACTATTTAAAGCATGATTATATATACTACGCCAATTATCACCAACAAGAGCTGAGATAAGTAGTAATAAAGTACTCTGCGGCTGATGAAAGTTTGTAATCAGTCCATCAATAATTTTGAATTTATAACCAGGAGCAATAATTATCTTTGTTGCACCATTTATTCTCTGCATATTATTAATATCCATAAAATCAAGTATAGCATTTAATGCATCCTTTTTACTAATATTCTGATTTAATGAATATGCTGCCCACTGATCAAGAATTGTATAATCTGTTAATTTACCTTCAGAAGCAAGAACCCCCATCCAATATAATGTTTCAAGTGTTCTTACTGATGTAGTACCAACCGTAATAGTACTATTACTATTAAGTATATCAATAATAGTCTCCTTAGCAACAGTAAAATGCTCGGTATGCATCTCATGTTCACCAATAGTCTCTGATTTAACTGGTTTAAAAGTACCTGCACCCACATGAAGAGTAACATAATTTATCTTATGCCCTTCACTTTTAAGCCTTGTAAATACATTATCGGTAAAATGAAGACCAGCTGTTGGTGCAGCTACAGAGCCCTTATGTTTAGAATATACAGTCTGATAGGTCGACTTATCGCACTCTTCTGCATTTCTGTTAAGATATGGAGGAATTGGTATCTCTCCAATACCATCCAGAATCTCTCCAAAACTTAAATTCAGATCACTATTCCAACTAAATTTTATAGTACCACTATTAATGTAGTCATCAGTTTTTTCAGCAAATATAGATATCTCCTTACCTTTAATAGTTATCTTATGTTCCAGCTTACCCGATTTCCACTTTCTTGCATTCCCAACAATACACTTCCATATGCACTCTTTTTTACATATAAAAACTCTGTCATAATCTGCAGGTTGAACAGGTTCCAGACAAAATATCTCTATTCTTGCTCCAGTACTCTTTCTAAACTCCATTCGAGCCTGAATAACCTTTGTATTATTAAAAATCAATAATGTATCGTCCGGAAGATGCGTATGTAAACTATTGAAGACATTATCTGTAATATTCCCAGCTCTATAAACAAGGAGTTTTGATGAACTACGATCCTTCAACGGGTACTTTGCAATTCTGTTGTCAGGTAAATTGTATGTATAGTTGTTTATCGAAATATTCTCTACATTGTTACTCATAGCAATGATTATTATTTAATACACATTCTGCTAAAGCTGGCAAAATTAACTATTTTTGTATTTTATTGGATATAAAAACAGAAGAAATGAAGTTTAAATTAGGCGATAAAGTTAAGTTTCTGAATGATATTGGAGGTGGTATAATTGTATCCTTTCAAGGAAAGAGTATTGCACTGGTAAAAGGAGATGATGAATTTGAAACCCCCGTGTTGTTGACAGAACTTGTATTAGACAATGCTACAGATAAATTTTTTAATGAGATAGAGAGTCCTGAAATTGAAGAGGATGATGTTGATATTGATACATTAATGGATAATGTAAAAAAAGAGAGAGAAGAAGAATTTGATGTAGATAGTTTTAAAGAGAGATACAGAGAAGAGAAGGTAACTGAAGAACTAAATAAAAGAAAAGAAGATAAACTATTTCTCGCTCTGGAAAAAACAGATCAAAATATTAACCTGTATCTGGTTAATGATACAGATTGGGATATAGTATATCATATATCTGAGTTTATTAGTACAGACAAAGTTGACCTTCTTCAGGCAGGATTACTTGATAGTGGTAAAAATGAACTAATTTGTACATACAAAAAAGATGAATTTAATGAGATAATGAGTTTTGGTGTTCAGGTTCTATCGCACAAGCAGAGCAAATACAAACTTATCAGTCCTCTTGCCGGAATAATAAAAATAAAACCTATTCAGATTCTTAAAGAGAATAACTTCAGAGACAATTCATATTTCCCTAATGAGGTTATGCTTTGTAGAATTAATAAAGATGAAAATTTTGAAGAGGCAATTGCTAAATTATCTACCAAACACATTGAAAGTGAGTCCGGAGAAAGTACAAAGAAAGTAAAGCCAAAATTGGGTCCGAACAAAGATGGTATTGAAGAGATAGATCTTCACATCGAAAATATTATTGATAATTATGTAGGAATGTCAAACAAAGAGATTCTTGATATTCAAATGGGAAGATTTGAAACATCAATAAAAGGTGCAATACTATCAAAAAACACAAAAAAAATTGTTTTCATTCATGGTGTCGGTAATGGAAGATTAAAACACGAACTCAGAAGAAAATTAGACAGAGATTACTCTAAATATAATTATCAGGATGCATCATTCAAACAATATGGTTATGGCGCAACAATGATTATTCTGAAAAAATAATTTTATATAAAACATCTATTATTAAAAACTATTTGTACACATAGAAACAAGTATAATGGTCTTATATTAAGATGCTTTTGCATAAATTAATGTTTATTTAAGGTATTTCAATCTAATAAATGTGAAGATGTATATGTTCCCATCACTATTTTTTCTACTAAATAAATCTATTGGTTACAATTTTTAGAATTATTGATAACAACAGAAATAAAATTTCTTACATTTGCAGCGAGTAGACTGCTCTATCGGTGTTTACAAGTGTAAACACAGGAAAGTCCGGGCAACACAGGGTGCCAAACTCTTGAAAAAGAGGTGTTTGTGAAGGCACAGTTACGGAGAAGAAAATAACCGCCATTTATGGTAAGGGTGAGAAGGTGAGGTAAGAGCTCACCA
>DKJY01000183.1 GCA_002454955.1 Bacteroidales bacterium UBA6680 | reverse complement strand
CCAACCATTTCCGTTGACAGAATGGTAATTAGCGATCCCCATTGCAAAAAAAACATAATATACAGTAATCTTACCATATGAATACCAGAAAAATGGAGTCATCTTAACAATGACTCCAGATACTCATTTTTATTTATAATATTTTTATACATTAAATCGGAAATGCATGATATCTCCATCCTGAACAATGTACTCTTTGCCTTCAATAGCCATTTTACCCGCTTCTTTACAAGCTTGTTCTGATCCAAGATTTACATAGTCTGCATATTTAATTACCTCAGCACGGATAAATCCTTTTTCAAAATCAGTATGAATAACACCAGCTGATTGCGGTGCAGAAAATCCTTTTTTATATGTCCAGGCTCTAACCTCTTTAACACCAGCTGTAAAATATGTTTCTAAATTAAGTAAGGTGTAAGCTTTTCTGATAAGTTTGTTAAGGCCAGATTCTTTGAGTCCCATATCCTCAAGGAATTCTTGGCGTTCTTCGTAGGTCTCTAATTCAGCAATATCAGCTTCTGTTGCTGCAGCAATAACAAGAACTTCTGCATTTTCGTCTTTGGTTGCTTCAATAACTTTATTAACAAACTCATTACCTGATGCAGCAGATGATTCGTCTACATTACACAAATATAAAACAGGTTTATTAGTTAGTAACATAAGATCAGAAGCTAGCTCTTTCTCATTATCGTCTAATTCAACAGTTCTTGCAGATAACCCTTGTTCTAAAGTCTCTTTATATCGTTGAAGAATAGCAACAAGTCTCTTTGCTTCAAGATCTTTACCAGCCTTAGCCTGCTTTTCAACTTTAGCTAATCTAGATTCAATAGTCTCAAGATCCTTAAGTTGAAGCTCTGTATCTATAGTCTCTTTATCTCTTACAGGATCAATAGTTGTATCAACATGTGTAATGTTCTCGTCCTCAAAACATCTTAATACATGAATAATAGCATCAGTTTCTCTTATATTAGCAAGGAATTTATTGCCTAGTCCTTCACCTTTACTAGCTCCTTTTACCAGACCGGCAATGTCAACTATCTCAACGGTAGCGGGAACAACACGTTCCGGTTTTACAAGCTTTTCCAGTTCAGCTAGCCTGTTATCAGGGACTGTAATCATTCCTACATTAGGCTCTATTGTACAGAATGGGAAGTTTGCACTTTGCGCTTTTGCATTTGTTAAGCAATTGAACAGCGTTGATTTTCCAACGTTGGGTAGCCCAACTATTCCACATTTTAACGACATAATAATCTGTTTAATTTCGTGCAAAAGTAATTTAAATTATATATAAACAGAATGTTGAAGCAAATTTTTATTGCATCTTTCCGTCAATAAGCTTAAAAAGGTTATTTTTGCACATAATTATGTGTGCTACAAATTTTTATTAATAATAACAACAAAATGGCCAGAATTGAAGAATTAAAACGTATTGCTAGTCAGGTAAGAAGAGATATTGTTCGCATGGTTCATGCACAAAACTCAGGTCATCCCGGAGGTTCTCTTGGATGTACTGATTTTCTTACTGCACTCTATTTTGAGGTGATGAAGCACGATCCTAAGAGTTGGAATATGGATGGTAAAGAAGAGGATATTTTCTTTTTGTCAAATGGACACATTTCACCTTTATGGTATAGTGTACTGGCAAGATCAGAGTATTTTCCGATAAAAGAGTTGTATACTTTCAGAACTCTTAATTCCCGTCTTCAGGGGCATCCTACTACGGCAGAGCACCTTGAAGGTATTCGTATGGCATCTGGATCTTTAGGACAAGGACTCTCTGTTGCCGCAGGAGCAGCGCTTACGAAAAAACTTAATGACGAAGACACAATAGTATACTCACTTCATGGTGATGGAGAGCTTCAGGAGGGACAGATATGGGAAGCTGCGCTATTTGCTGCTGCACGCAATATCGATAATATTATAGCTACTGTAGATTTTAATGGAGTACAGATTGACGGACCAACAGATAAGGTATTATCTTTAGGTAACCTAAAAGCTAAATGGGAAGCATTTGGTTGGATTACTCTTGATATGAATGGTAATGATATGGTTGATGTAGTTAAGGTGTTAGCCGAAGCTAAAGCAGAGACTGGTAAAGGTAAACCTGTTGTTATACTCATGAAAACAGAGATGGGTAATGGAGTTGATTTTATGATGGGAACACATAAATGGCATGGAGTAGCTCCAAATGATGAGCAACTTAAATCTGCATTAAGTCAGTTAGAAGAGACTTTAGGTGATTATTAAAATATAATTTTTTATGAAGAACATAGTAATTATTGCACACGATCCTAAAAAGGCGGAGATGGTTAAGTTTCTGCAAGATCACCGCGAATGGATATTAGGAACTAAATTGATTGCTACAGGTCGTACGGCCGAGTATGTAGAGGAGAACGGAATTGATGTAAAACATCTTAGTCCGGGAAAATCAGGAGGGTATATTCAAATTACCGATATGATTAAGAACGGAGAGGTGAATATTGTATTTTTCTTTAGAGAGCATAAAGAGAATCAGGCACATCATGAGGATATAAAACATCTTCTTGAAACATGTAATGAGAATAACATACCATTGGCAACAAATGTGTCAAGTGCTGAATTGTTAATTTTAGGTGCAATAACTAAAGAAGCTGTTGAACGAAAAAGACAGAAAGGTATTTAGTATTTCATTCAGAGAGCTTATGCTCTCTGAGAAAAGACTAATTATTAATTGTTCTTCAAATATTATTTAGAATTATGAGTGAATTTAAAAACACAGGAAATAAAGATACACGATCAGGATTTGGTGCTGGTTTACAAGAGTTAGGTGAGAAAAATAAAAACGTTGTAGCACTATGTGCCGATCTTATTGGATCTCTAAAAATGAACGCTTTTATTGAAGAGAACCCTGATAGATTTTTTCAGGCAGGTATTGCTGAGGCAAATATGATAGGTGTTGCTGCAGGATTAACTATTGGAGGTAAGATACCATTTGCAGGCACATTTGCAAATTTTGCTACAGGTCGTGTATATGACCAGATTCGTCAATCTGTTGCATACTCAAACAAGAATGTTAAGATATGTGCTTCGCATGCGGGATTAACTTTGGGTGAAGATGGAGCAACACACCAGATTATGGAGGATATTGGCCTAATGAAGATGTTACCCAATATGGTGGTAATTAACCCTTGTGATTATAATCAGACTAAAGCAGCCACAATTGCTGTAGCGGATTATAATGGACCTGTTTACCTTCGTTTTGGGAGACCATCTGTTCCTAATTTTACATCAGAGGATCAGATTTTTGAAATAGGAAAAGCTATAAAATTAATTGAAGGTACTGATTTAACTATTATAGCAACAGGACATTTGGTTTGGAAATCAATTGAGGCAGCGAGCGAACTAAAAAAGAAAGGAATATCTGCAGAGGTAATAAATATTCACACCATTAAACCTTTAGACGGAGATGCTATCTTAGAGTCAGTGAAAAAAACAGGAGCTGTTGTTACAGCCGAGGAACATCTTATGAATGGTGGATTGGGTGATAGCGTAGCTCAGCTATTAGCACGTAAATTACCAACGCCTTTGGAGATGGTTGCTGTTGACGATAAGTTTGGTGAGAGTGGTACCCCAGCACAGCTTATGGAAAAGTATGGAATTGATACAAAGGATGTAATTATTGCAGCCGAAAATGTAATTAAAAGAAAGTGATTCTGTATTAGATGACAGATTATTCAGATAAAGAACTTCTTGCTCTCTTCAGAAACGAAGAGAGTAAGAATTATTCGTTTAACCTGATAGTACGAAAGTATCAGGAGCGTCTTTATTGGCATATCCGAAAGATGGTTGTTAACCATGATGATGCTGATGATGTGCTTCAGAATTCGTTTATTAAAATATGGAATGGACTAAACTCTTTTAGAGAAGATTCGCAACTTTTTACATGGTTATATCGAGTGGCCACAAATGAAGCTCTAACGTTTCTTAAGAAAAAGAAAGCTAAATATTTTCTTTCAATGAACGATTATGAATCGCATCTTCAGAACAGTCTTGAATCTGATGTCTTTTTTGAAGGTGATGAAATAGAAAGAAAGTTAAATAAAGCTCTTCTAACCTTGCCCGATAAACAGCGTCTGGTTTTTAATATGAAATATTTTGAAAATATGAAATATGATGAGATGTCTCAGGTATTAGAAACATCTGTAGGAGCACTAAAAGCATCATACCATCATGCAGTAAAAAAAATAGAAAAATATTTATTAAATAATTAAACTAAGAAAGCTATTTATCGTCAAACAAGTGCTTTGCCAAAGTTATAACTAAATTAAAATTAAATTAAAACATGCGTTTAGAGGGGAATTTAGAAGAGTTGAAACGTAATAACAGAGCTGGATATAATGTTCCGGATGGTTATTTTGATTCTCTGCCTGCAAAGATACAGGAACGTTGTTATTATTCTGCGTCGGAATCTTCAAACAGGGTAAAAGTCGGATTCTTATCAATAATTAAACCGTACCTTCTTATAGGATCGTTTATGGTTGTCATGACAGTAGGTATTTATAATGCATATGAGTTTGTTATACCATCATCAACGTCAAACTATAATGTTGATATGGCTGCTAATTCGGAGATATTAGTTCAGGATATTGCGTTTAATATTAATGAATCTGATCTGATAGAGTTTGTTGATGAGGATAATTTGACCCAATCTATTGTTGGTAATAATATTTCTGAGGAAGCAATAGAGTATTTGGTTGACAATAATATTGATTACTCTACACTATTAAATGAGTAAAAAATAATTAATTATGAAGAGATTATTTTTAGGAGCTGTATTTGTACTAATAACGCTTACGATTTTTGGACAAAACAAGAGTAAGGTTGATGCAATTAATGCAACTAAGGTTGCCTTTTTTACTGATAAACTTGATCTTACAGCAGCTGAGGCCCAGAAGTTCTGGCCAGTTTATAATGACTACAGAAGACGTAAAAATAAGATAATACAGGATAAGAAGAATCTTATGAAATATTGTTCAGAGAATATGGCAAATCTTAGTAACGAAGAGATGGCTGAGATTGCAGACAAGTACACTGAGTATTTTAAAAAGGAGGCTGATCTGTTTGTTAAGTTCAACGATAAGTTTAAATCTGTTATTCCTGTTGAAAAGGTTATGAAGTTGTATATTGCTGATAACCAGTTTAAGATATATTTATTAAATGAAATTAAAAAGACAGGAAAATAAGTTTAATTGCTGATATATTATTATTTGTGTCGGGTATGTTAAATATCCGACACAAATTTTTTATAACCTTTTTATTTCAACTAGCGTAACAGTTAATTGTATAATATAAAGCAAAAATGCTTTTAAACTGTTTAGTAATGAAAAGGTTATTTTTTGTATTTGCCATTGTGATTTATACCGGTTTTTTTCTCCAGATTACTGCCAATAAAAAATCATCTGAAACAAAAATATATGTTGTAAACATGTATGCCGACTGGTGTCCTATTTGTAAAAAAATGGAAGTTTCGTATAACGAAGCTATTTCGGTGTTCAAAAATCATGAAGTTGTATTTATTACATTCGATTTTTCAAATGATGATACAATATTAAAATCTGAGGAATTGGCAGAAGATTTGGGTTTAACAAAAATCTATAAGAACAATTATAAAAAGACCGGCTATGCGCTTATTGTTGACAAAAACAATAAGCAAAGAAGAGGTAAACTTGTGCATACAATGTCTGCCGACGAAATGGTTAAGAAGATACAAGGAAATTGTATAGACGAATAAAAAAAGCTGCATAAAGCAGCTTTTTTATGACAATATTTTTTGTTTAGAAGATGTACTCCTTAACAAATCCAACCGACTTTTCAATCTCTGTATACATAACTTTATCGTTATCTACAAAAGAAACAACATCTCTGTAGTCTGCAATATATTTCTCAAGCGTTACCGACGATTTTAACGGACGACGGAACTCAACTGCTTGTGTTGCAGTAAACATCTCAATAGCCAGAAGTCTTTCAATATTTTTGACAACTCTTAGTGCTTTAGTAGCACCATTTGCTCCCATACTTACATGATCTTCTTGTTCGTTAGAAGAAGAAATACTGTCAATTGATGAAGGAGTACATAGTTGTTTGTTTTGACTTACAATTGCTGCTGCAGAATATTGAGGTATCATGAAGCCTGAGTTTAGCCCAGGATTGGCAACGAGAAATGCAGGAAGCTTTCTTTCTCCAGCTATAAGCCTGTATACTCTACGCTCAGAAATATTTCCTAGCTCAGCAAGCGCTATACTAAGGAAATCATATGCTAAAGCCAGATGCTGACCATGGAAATTACCACCAGAAAGAACCAAATCTTCATCAGGGAATACTGTTGGATTGTCTGTTACAGAATTAATCTCTGTAAGAACCTTTGTTGTTACATACTCAATTGCATCTTTAGAAGCACCATGAACCTGCGGAATACATCTGAATGAATATGGATCCTGAACATGAACCTTCTTCTGTTTAATAAGCTCACTGCCTTCAAGTAAATCTCTCATTTTTTGAGCAGTATCAATCTGTCCTTTGTGAGGACGTATAGTGTGTAGATTCGGATTAAATGGCTCAATACGTCCATCGTAACCTTCGAGTGAGAGTGCACCTGTAATATCAGCTAACTCAACTAATTTGTGAGCTTTAAGAATCATATGAACACCATGAGAACTCATAAATTGAGTTCCGTTTAGTAGTGCTAATCCCTCTTTTGACTGAAGTCTAATAGGCTGCCATCCGAATTTATTAAGAATCTCTTCTCCACTATACACATCTCCTTTATACTCTACTTCTCCAAGACCTAGTAAAGGTAAGAACAGGTGAGCAAGTGGAGCTAAATCTCCGGATGCACCAAGCGAACCTTGCTCATAAACAATAGGTGTAATACCCTCATTAAAGAAATCAAGAATTCGCTGTACCGTAATAAGTTGAACTCCTGAATTACCTAGAGATAGTGCATGTGCTTTTAAGAATAGCATAAGACGCACAATGTTCTTGCAAACTTTATCCCCGGTACCACAGGCATGAGACATTACTAGGTTTTTTTGTAGCTGCGACAGATCATCAAGAGGGATTGAGATATTACAAAGAGAGCCGAAACCTGTTGTGATACCATATATTGGCTCCTTCTGACTTCTCATTTTGTTATCAAGGTAATCTCTACATTTCTGAATAAGAGCTTTTGACTCATCAGACAGCTCAAGTTTTAACTCTTGATTATAATGTACACTCTTTAAATCTTCTAGTGTTATCTTTTTTGTTGAAATAATATGCTTATAATTCATGATAATATATTTTAAAATTTCTATTGATATAAGTTTCTCTCTATGTTAATATAAAACTGCCGTTTATATTTCAGGGAAATCTGATATCACTTACCCCGATATGTAGAGGTCTTCTTGATAATATATTATATATCATTTTTGTCTATATTTCAATTAAAAAATATTTATTTAAGTCTGTTTATTAATTCATCTAAAGTAACATCATTCTGCTCACCTGAGTTCATATCTTTAAGACATATAGTGTTACTCTCTATCTCTTTATCACCAATAAGAGCAATAAAAGGTATGTTTTTTTTGTTTGCATAGTTCATCTGCTTCTTCATCTTAACAGCAGATGGAAATATCTCACTATTTATACCAGCCTCTCTTATTTTAGAGATGTGATTAATGCAGTGCAACTCCTCTTTCTCTCCAAAATTAATAAACAGTAGTTTTGTAGATTCTGTTGCCTCAGCCGGAAAGTTATCCAGTTGCGTAAGCACATCGTAAATTCTGTCTGCTCCAAATGAGATACCTACACCAGACATATCTTTTAAGCCAAATATACCCGTAAGGTCATCATATCTACCTCCTCCGGTAATACTACCAATATTAACATCAACAGCTTTCACCTCAAATATTGCTCCTGTATAGTAGTTAAGTCCTCTAGCTAAGGTAAGATCAAGTTCAATATTATATTTAAGTGTTGTCTTATCTGTGTAGCTAAAGATTTTACGCATCTCATCAATACCCTTCATTCCAACCTCAGATGAAGCAAGAATAGATTCAAGAGTATCAAGTTTTTCGCTATTTGTACCTGAAAGATGAAGAATTGGATCTAACTTATCAATAGCTTCTTGTGTAATATCTTTAGACAATAGCTCTTCTTTAACTTTTTCAAGACCAATTTTATCGAGTTTGTCTATTGCAACGGTAATATCGATAATTTTATCCGGCTGACCAATTACATCAGCAATACCAGATAAAATTTTCCTATTGTTTATCTTCGTTACAATGTTTATATCCAGTTCAGAGAATACCTTATCTATAATCTGAATAAGCTCCAACTCATTTAATAAAGAGTTAGATCCAATAACATCTACGTCGCACTGAAAAAACTCTCTGTAGCGACCTTTCTGAGGTTTGTCAGCTCTCCAAACTGGCTGGATCTGATATCGTTTAAATGGAAAAATTATATCATTTTGGTGCTGAACAACGTAACGCGCAAAAGGAACTGTAAGATCGTATCTAAGACCTTTCTCACATATTGCCGTTGTTATTTTACCAAGTTCTCGGTTGTTTATATCATCAGAAGATGCCTTTTTAAGAAAATCACCTGAATTCAGAATCTTGAATAGCAGTTTATCACCCTCTTCGCCATACTTACCCATTAATGTAGATAAATTTTCCATGGCAGGAGTCTCTATAGGCAAATAACCATGAAGCTTAAACACCTTTTTTATGGTGTTGAAAATATAATTTCTACGACTCATCTCTACTGGTGAAAAGTCACGCGTACCTTTAGGTATTGACGGTTTTTGTACTGCCATTATTATATATTTTATTTATCGTTATAAACTGCAAATATAGTAATTACTCTTTTCCTGCAACAACAATTACTATCTCTCCTTTAATAGTTTTATCTGTATAATAATTTATAACCTTTTCAACAGATCCTCTGATATTCTCCTCATGAATCTTGGTTAGTTCACGACAAACACAAACATCTCTGTTTTCGCCAAAGAACTCTTTAAACTGATTAAGCGTTTTTAATAACCTATGTGGTGACTCATAAAATACCATAGTCCTCTCTTCATCGGCAAGTTGAGTTAATCTTTTTTGACGACCTTTTTTTTGAGGTAGAAAACCTTCAAAGCAGAACTTGTCACATGGTATTGCCGAGTTTACAATTGCAGGAACAAAGGCTGTTGCTCCAGGTAAACATTCTATGTCTACATTTTCAGCAGCACATGCTCTTACTAAATAATAACCAGGATCAGATATTGCAGGAGTTCCTGCATCGCTTATAAGAGCAATATTTTCATTACTTTTTAATTTGTTAATAATACCATCAGTGGTTTTATGTTCGTTAAATTTATGATGCGAGAATATCTGTTTGTCAATCTCAAGATGTTTTAATAATGTCTTAGATTTTCTTGTATCTTCTGCAAGAATAAGATCAACCTCTTTTAAAACCTTAATAGCGCGCAGAGTAATATCTTCGAGATTACCTATAGGTGTAGGTACAATATATAATTTTCCCATTTTTTAATTAAATCTTCGTTGTAGCATTAAAATAAACTCCTGAACAGTTTCGTCTTCAGCATTCCAACTATATTTTTCACTTATATACATAATTGCTTCATCCAGATTGTTCAAAAGATTTATTTCCCAAATAGTATTATTAAAATCCTGAATATTATTATTAAATAATATTTTTGAAAATCTGAATTTGTCATTTACACCAAAAGCTTTGTTTAAATCCTCAATAGGTTGTTTCGTAATTATTGACTGAATGTCAATTTTTGAATTCATATTAGCTATAATATCATTTAAAGTGTTGGTCTGTTGATATTGATCGGTAACACTTTTGGGCTTTTTATCTTTTTCTACTTTTGAATCATCACTATTTTTAGTTGCTTTTTTTTCAACAATGTGATCTTCTATAACAGGTTCTTTTGGTAAATCTGTATTTTTTATCTCTTCAGTAATAGGATTGTCTTCTTGCTCAACTGTAATATCTTCTGTCTCCTTAATTGTAATTTCCTCGGTATCATCAATAATCTCTTCAGGTTCATTAATTGGGATATCAAAACTAGGCATAGCCATCTGTTGATTATCCGGTATAATTGTTTCGTCAGAAGGAGGATTCTCGTTGTCTGTTATCATTTCATTATTCTGGAGTTGTTCAGCTATCTCAACAGCCTTGATCATCTCCTGATCTATATTGTCTATCTCCTGATTCTCGGTTATGGAATCTACATCCTCTTGTTGTTCAGCTAGACTAATAGCATCAATTAACTCCTGATCTATAGCTTCTTCAATCTGGCTTATAACAGAATGAACAGACTGAATTTTATTGGAGTTATCAACATCTGTTGTAATGCAGAAGCTATATAAATTACGTATCGATTCAAGAATAATATCACGCTCTATGATATCAAAAGACCCTGTTGCTTTCAGATCATTAATGGTTGATAGTATTGTATTTATATCATCTTCGATTTTTGACAGAAATTCTATTTTATTCATTATTAAAATATGATATTAATTATTGTTGAAAAAAAGGATTTTTATGCGAGGTAAAATCTGTTATATTTAAAAGTTTGTAAATGTAAAAATACTAAAAATAGTTTTAATAATGTTTTTGGAAAAGAGCGGAAAACCAAACGACCGTAAAGGATGGATTGAAGTTGTTGTAGGATCAATGTTTTCAGGTAAAACTGAGGAACTTATAAGAAGATTGAGAAGAGCAAGTATTGCCATGCAGAAGGTCGAAATATTTAAACCCAGAGTTGATACACGATATTCAGATAGCGATGTAGTATCGCATAATTCGACATCTATACGTAGCACACCTGTAGAAAATTCATCAAATATTTTACTATTAGCCAATGATGTAGATGTTATTGGAATTGATGAGGCTCAATTTTTTGATGACGGACTTGTTGATGTGTGTAATAAATTAGCTAATAGTGGTATAAGAGTTGTCGTTGCCGGTCTTGATATGGATTTTCAAGGAAAACCATTTGGTCCTATACCTAATCTTTTATCGGTTGCTGAATACGTTACAAAAGTGCATGCAATTTGTGTTCGATGTGGTCATTTAGCACAGAATTCGCATAGATTATCAAATAATGATAAAAAAGTGATGTTGGGAGAAAGACAAGAGTATGAACCGCTTTGTAGAGAATGTTATAATGAAGCAAAAAAAGAAGAGGTATAATTTAACATATTTAATGTATCCTTGTTGGTAATTAATACCGTACAAGTAATCAATAATCAGATTAATTAGTTAAGAGCATTTTTTGAAGTATAAGTTTTGTATTTAATTTTATAGTTGCACATTTAAAAGTTGATGCTAAAGGTCGGAAGAGTTATACTAATATGCCTATGTTTGTTTTTCATAGTGGGCTCACTTTTTTCTCAAACAAAGAATATTGACAGTCTCAGACGTCAATTAAAAGTTGTTGAGGGAGAAGATAAGATACGTACTTACAGAAATCTTTACGAAGCTTATTGGGGAAGAAATATCAATGAATCTTTAAAATGGGCAAATCTGTGTCTGAATCTTGCATATGAGTTAAAAGATACTGTTACTCTTGCACAAGTATATTCTGACTTATCAATACAAAATTCGGCACTGTGTAATTTTGAGAAATCTGTAGTGCTTTCAGATTCCGCAATATATTATGGATTAGTTCTAAGTGATAGTACCGGATTGTCATATATGTGGTCGTCTAAAGGGTTTACATATATGAGAACCGGAAATGTAGAGAAAGCTTATGATTGTCTGGAGACTGCTTTTAGATATTCTGAACTCCAAAAAGATTTAAGTTTTATAGGATACAATTATGCCGATATGGCTATTGTACTTCTTAACTCAGAGGATTATCCGATGGCTGAAAAGTATCTGAATATTGCAGATTCATTGTTTGTATATTATTCACCAGAAGGTTCTGAGTCATATTCAGCAAATATTAGAGCACAATTAGAGATTGCAAGAGGTAATTATAGTAAGGCTATATATATATTAAAAAGATCAGGAAAACTAAGCTACGATTCTGGCGATATGTTTAGATGGTTTGAAACAGAGATAATGTTAGCTTCTGTATATCTGTATTCTGATAGCGATATAGTTGATACTTACTATAAAAGACTTATAAGTGTAAATTCAAAACAACTAGGAAAACAAGACTATTTCTATCTGTTTTTAATTAAGTACTATTTGAAACGTAAGATGCCTGCAAGGGCTAAGATTTATCTTGATAGTTTGAATAAACTATTAATATTTAATGGAGAGAACAGATTACCTGAATACTACTATTTGATGTCAGAGTATTACAACCTGCATCAAGATTATACCAAAGCTTCAGAATATCTATCGTATTATCAGCAGAAAATGACGGAGATACAAGATAATCTGGCAGCAAAGAAAAAAGGTAGTGTTTATAATAAATTTCAGAAAGATATTCTTGAGGATGAGTTAAAAAAATTAAGGTTGGAAGATCACCTGTCAGAAAAAGATAGAATAGATCAGGAGCAAGAGTTGAATAAACTTAATAACGCTATGTTTAATGGAGCTATTGCATTCTTTGTAATGCTCTTTATTACAGGATATATATATATAATTTATCGTAAACTTAGATCAAAGTATAAGCAGAGTTCATCTGTTAAGAGTGTTTTAACACGAAATATAGAAAAGCATAATGGCGATTGTGAAGCCTTAGAGAGAGAGAATCAGAATCTAGAAGAGTTAGCATTTGTTGCACGAAGCACAGAGAAGATAGTGTATATTGCCAATTCATCGGGTGAAATTGAATGGGTAAATAGTAGTTTCAGACGAAAAACTGGATACTCTTTTCAGGAGTACTCAAAGAGATATGGTAGAAAATTAGGACAGATTGTAAATGAAACATCACTTAAACGGATAAATGAGTGTATTGCGAATAAAACATCTGTTACATACTACTCGGATATGCCACATAAAGAGGGGCATGTTATATATTTTCAGACAGTACTGAATCCTTATTTTGATAGTAATGGCGAACTGGAGAAAATAGTTGCTATAGATACCCAAATACAGCAAACACAGGTTGAGCTTAAAATACAGAAATCTAAGATTGAGAAGCAATTGGTAGAGATTTCATTACAGCGTAATAAGATTAATGAGCAGAGTCAATTGATATCATTACAGATGAAGAAGGTAATGGACAATATTGAACTTGCAAGTCATATACAAGAAGCTATTTTACCTAAAGATGAGGTTCTAAAGAAGTTGTTTGATGAGTATCTGGTTTACTACAAAGCAAAGGATATATTGAGTGGCGATTTTTATTGGGCTTTTGCAAAGGATAATATTGTATTTATTGCTGTTGGCGATTGTACAGGGCATGGAGTTCCAGGAGCATTTATGAGTATTCTGGGGATGACATTTTTAAGCAAAATTGTGATTGAGCGAAAAATAACTGATTCTGGTAAAATACTTGATGAATTAAAGCGAATGGTTATTCAAACACTGAATCAGACTGGTGAGGTTGGAGAGGCTAGTGACGGAATGGATATAGCATTGTGTGTTATTGATATGGAGACTGGAAATATGCAGTTTAGTGGAGCTAATAACCCAATATATATTATTAAAAACAGTGAATTTGAGCTCTTGCCACCAAATAAAATGCCTATAGGAATACATTATGGTTCGGCAAATCATTTTTCGTCTACAGATTATAAACTAAACAAAGGGGATAGGGTGTATCTTTTTTCTGATGGTTATCCTGATCAGTTTGGTGGGCCATTAGGTAAGAAGTTTAAGTATAATAACTTTAAAAAGTTGTTACATGAGAGTTCTTCTGTAAGTATGAAAGAACAATTAAGTATTATTGATGATACATTTAAGATGTGGAAAGGTAATCAGGATCAGGTAGATGATGTTGCTATATTAGGATTTAAATTTTGAGAAGATTAGGATACATATTATTATTTGTTTTATACTCTTTTAATCTAGCAGGACAAGAGGATAAAAAGATATATATTATTGATAGCTTGCTTAATAGGGTAGAGGTGAGTGCGGATAGTGCAGAGTTGAGAAATCTGTACAAAGAGATTGCATTTAATTATCTGTATGTAGATCTTATTCAGGCTGAACTATATCTTGATATATGGCGTAAATCTACGCTGAAATCACATAGAAACGACTGTGTTTATTATAACGGAAAACTTATAATACACTTTTATAAGCGCGAAACAGATCTTGCAAAGAAATATATAGATTCAGCAGAGAATGTTATGTTGCACTATCCTGATACAACATTAATGGCATCGCTAAGTAATAATCGAGCACATCTGAATACGTTAGATGGTAATTATATAGGTGCACAAGAGAGCATAATAAAAAGCTTAATGTTGGCCAAGTACACAAAAAATAATTCAACAATTGATCTGTTGCTGTTTAATCAGGCTCTTCTTGATTATCATACTGGATTATATAATCAATCGTTATCGTTTTTACAGAAGATATTTGATAAAGGTGTTGATAATAATTATCTACTAATATTATCATATAACCTTCAGGGACAGATATATTTGAAAAAAGGAAGCTTTGATAGAGCATTACGAAGCCTGATGGATGCATATAATTTACATCAGAATGAGGATAACAGGATAGTTATTTCAGAAACACTTGCACTTTTAGGAGACTATCATTATAGCAGGGGTAATATGAAGAATGCTCTTTTAAAATATGAACAAGCTGATGGAATATTAATTGAGCAAGGAATATATAATCCTCTGTACAAGATAAAGCTTGCAAATATATGCCTGAATTTAGGTACTAATAATAGAGCTACAAGTTACTTTAAAAAGGTTGATCTGAGTTACTATGATAATTTAATTAATCTGGAGAAGAAGGTGTTTCTTCAGGCTCTATATGAATATTATGTCCTTAAAGGTGATAATATGAGAGCTTATCAAAGTCAGAAGAAAAATATTGACGTATCTAAAAAATTGATGCAACGTGCTCTTTCTCAGGTTACAATGGAAAATCGTGTATCGAATGAGGTAGATCAAGTTATAGAACAGATAAACTCTATTGGCTCTGATATTGAGATTACAAACAAACGAATAGAGCTTATAAGATCTAAACGACAGATCAAGAAAATATTGACTATACCACTATATATTATTGTTATTATAATTGTTATAGCTTTTATCTTGTTATTGATATTTTATCTTAAATATACAAGGTTAAAAGATAAAGTTAATCAAGAAAATACAAAGCTGAATAACACAAAAGATGAGTTATCAAGAAAATTGTCGATGTTGTTAAGAGACAATAGTTTGCTAGAGAAACAGGCATTAGTGGCAAATGTTACAGATATGTCTATAATAATGATTGATCCTAAAGGAACAATTATATGGACAAACGAAGCGTGTGGAAAGATGTTTGATATATCAGATAGCTATGGTAAGCAGCATAGTAATATTTTTGATATACGAATACCTCAAAAGATTAAAGACAATATTCTTGATGTGGCAATAAGTAAGAATACACGGCATATTGTTGAGCGAATGAATGTAAAATATGCCGATGACAGATGGGTTCATATATCAACTGCACCATATTTTAATGATAATGAAATTTTGTCTAGAATAGTTATTATCTGTTCAGATATTAGCAGTTATAAGACAATGGAACTTGAACTAAATGAGCAGAAAACCAGAATAGAGAACCACCGTGACGAAATTAAGAGACAAAAAGAGGAGATAGAAAAACAGAATAGTATTGCTAACGATCAGAGGAAAGATATTGTATCAAGTATAAAATATGCACAACGTATTCAGCTAGCAGTATTGCCTAAAGATGAATTTTTATCTACTGTATTTGATGGGTATTTTGTAATTAATAAGCCTCATGAGATATTGACAAGTTGTTTTTACTGGGCAAGAGAAAAAGATGATAATATTTATGTTGTAATGGGCGAATCGGCAAGTAAAGATGTCCCCGGAGCTCTTACAGGAATGATGCTACATACAATATTAGATGATATACTACTACATTTTGAATATAGTTTATCAAGCGATATCCTTGACGAGTTACAAAAACAAATTCAACGCGTATTGAATAAATTAGTTGAGTTTGATAAATCTATGGCAGAGGTAAAGGTTTCGCTTGTAGTATATAACAGAAAAACACGTGTTTTTCAGTACTCAGGAGCACAGCTTGATATGTTAATACTATCTGGTAGCAAACTATTACAGTTAAATGGCGATTTGTCGGCTCTGAATATTGTGCACAGACAAAATCACAGTTTTGTTAATCATGTGATACAGTTAGATACTAATGATCAGATATATCTGTTTAATAAAGGTGTTATTGCAAATATAAAGGGTGATAGCTATAAGACTAAGATGGACAATATGAAGAGTGCTATTCTGAATATTGGTAATAGTAGTTTAGAGATGCAAAAAAAACGATTTGAACAGATTTTATTCTCAGACTTTGAAAAACCTTTAAAAGAAGATGTGTTAATGATTGGGATATATGTATCTTAGCATTATGGGAAGATACAGTATAGAAAAAATTGCAGGTATACTTTCATGCAATAAGTCAATAAATTATCCAAAAGAGGTGGTTACAGACCTGTTTTTTGATAGCAGAATGGTGAAGTCACCAGTTGGAGTTCTCTTTTTTGCAATTAAAACAGAGAAGAACGATGGACATAACTATATAAGTTCTCTTCTTGACTTTGGAGTAAAAAACTTTGTAGTATCAAATAGTGTATCTCCAGAACTTTCAGATAAAGGTAACTTTATAAAGGTCTCTGATACAATAATAGCACTACATGAAATATCCAGATTTCATAGATATAACCAGCAATCAAAGTTTATAGCAATAACAGGAAGTAACGGAAAAACAGTTGTTAAAGAGTGGTTACATCAGTTGTTGTCGTCAAAAATAGAAATATACCGTAGTCCTAAAAGTTATAATTCTCAGTTAGGTGTACCTATTTCATTATGGGATATTGATAATAACCCAAAGATAGCTGTGATTGAAGCAGGAATATCTAAACCCGGAGAAATGAATAAATTAGAGAGAATTATAAAGCCGGATATTGGTATTCTTACAAATATTGGTAGTGCACATCAAAAGAATTTTAAATCGCTACGACATAAATTAAGAGAGAAGTTATTTCTATTTAGAGCATCTAAGTATTTGATATTTTCGGTTGATAATAAGATGGTAAGAGAGGAGATCTTTAATTTTATTGAGAACCGTGAAGTAAAACTATTTACGTGGTCGTTTAACGATAACATGTCAGATCTATATGTTGAAAATATTAATAGAACAGCTAAAAGATCTGTAATAACTTACTTCTTTAAAGGTGTAAAATATAGTTTTGTAATACCGTTTACTGATCATGCATCAATAGAGAACAGTCTTAATGTACTATCAACAATACTTCTGTTGGGATATAAAGCAACGGAATTCTATGAATATTTTGAGTCATTGCAACATGTGGCAATGCGTTTGGATTTGAGAAAAGCTGTTAACAACTGTCTGCTTATAAACGACTATTATAATTCAGATATAACCTCATTAACAATAGCGTTAGATTTCTTGTCGCAACAGAATAGAGATAAAAAACATACAGTTGTATTATCAGATATTGAGCAAAGTAATCTGTCAGGAAAGGAACTATATACCCGTGTGAACCGACTATTGGAGCGTTATAATGTAACACGACTTATTGGTATAGGGCAGAATATAACAGATAACAGGAACTTGTTAAGAATAAGTTCAGACTTCTATATTAATACATCTGATTTTTTAAAAGATTTTCATTCGCAGATGTTCTCAAATGAAGTTATTCTATTAAAGGGAGCTAGATCGTTTGAGTTTGAGAAAATTTCGACAAGAATAGAAGAGAAGACACATCTGACACGTTTAGAGGTTAATCTTGATGCAATAAAAAGCAATCTAAACTATTTTAAATCTGGTTTAAAACCAGGTATTAAGATTATGGCAATGGTTAAAGCATTCTCATATGGGAGCGGATCATTTGAACTTGCAAATATATTGCAGTACCATAATGTAGACTATCTGTCAGTTGCATTTGCTGATGAAGGATTGGAACTTAGAAATGCTGGAATTTCGTTACCAATAATGGTTCTGAGCCCGGAAACATCTGCCTTTGAAACAATGGTTGAAAACGATTTGGAACCGGAAATATATAGTTTATCGGTATTAAATGAATTTATATCAGTTACTAAAAAACATGGTCTTTCGGGTTATCCGGTGCACATAAAAATTGATACAGGAATGCACCGTTTAGGATTTGAAGAGAGTTCTATAGAAGAGTTGATAGATATTCTTAATGCAACAGATTCAATTAAGGTAAAGAGTGCTTTTACACATCTTGCAGGATCTGATAGTAATACGTTGGATTATTTTACTAAACAACAGATAGCTTTATATAAAAGTATTATAGATAAAATAGAAAAAGGAATTAAGTACTCATTCATAAAACATGTGCTTAATTCAAACGGAATAATAAGATTTCCGGAATATCATTTTGATATGGTTCGTTTAGGAATAGGACTATATGGGGGTGTTGAAATAGCAAATCATAAATTAAAAACAGTAAGTAGTCTTAAAAGTTTCATATCTCAAATAAAACATGTTAAAAGGCAGGATACTATTGGTTATAGCAGAATGGGTAAATTAAAACGAGACTCACATATAGCAACAATTCCTATTGGTTACGCTGATGGAATTAGACGATCGTACGGAAATGGAAAAGGAGAAGTATTTGTTAATGGTAAAAGAGCACCAATAATAGGTAATATTTGTATGGATATGTGTATGGTTGATATTACAGATATTGAAGCAAATGAGGGCGATACTGTAGAGATATTTGGTGATAATATATCTATTTTTGAAATCGCAGAAAAGACAGATACAATACCATATGAAGTGCTTACATCAGTATCGTCAAGGGTGAAAAGAGTATATTATAGAGAATAAAAAAACCGACTATTTGTCGGCTTTTTTATTTTATCCTAAATCACTTATTCTGTTCAATCTTGGAACGTCAATAAGCTTTATTTTACGTCCATTAAGAGCAATAACACCTTCTGTAACAAAAGTAGAGAGTGTTCTTATTGCGTTTGACGTTGTCATATTAGACAAGTTTGCAATATCTTCTCTTGACAGGTATACTTTAAGAGTCTCCCCATCCTCCTCAAATCCGTATGTGCTTTTAAGAAATAACAACGATTCAGCAAGTCTTCCTCTGATATGCTTTTGAGTAAGAGTAACAGTTCTTCTGTTAGAGAATCCTAGCTCAGAAGCCAATGATTGTATAATACTCATTGTAAGATTAAAGTTATTTTTTAGCAATCCGAACAGAATCTCTTTATCAAAGATACATATTGTAGAGTCCTCAATAGCTTCTGCAGAAGCTATATAGTTTTCACCGGCAAATAGAGCTCTGTATCCAATGTATCCAACCGGTTTTGCCATTCTTACAATCTGCTCTCTTCCTCCAACACCCTCTTTGTAAATCTTTACTTTTCCAGAAGCAAGGCAAATTAATCCTGTAGGTTTATCACCCTCTTTGTATATTATCTCACCTTTTTTATAAAATGCACAAGAGTAATTCCCTCTTAGTATGTTTTTCTCTTCAGCTGTTAATGTATTAAAAACCGATTTTGGATCGTCAATTACATTTGCTGCTTTTTTATCCATATTTTGCATAACACGCGGGATATAATTTTTTTACAAAAATATAAAAAAAGAGAGTTAAATGCTGTAAAACATGTTTTTTTTATAAAATCATTCAAACTATACATTGATAAACATATAGTATTGATTAAAATATTATACCCAAATTAAGAGCAACCTGTGAAGATACAGTATGATGGTTTGGACTTGAAAAACTATTCGTAAAACCATTTTGATATGTAACTCCTGCTGTTAAGGCAGATGCACCAATTGAGTACTCAATACCTCCTCCAATAAAATATCCGGCATGAAAAAAACTTGCAGATTTGGTTGAGTTTGCATCACTGAACAGATCACTATCAGTAGTTGCTTTGGATCTTGTATTGAAATAACTATTTAATCCCAATCTGGCAAAAAATGTCATGTAACCTATCTCGTTAGTCTTCATCTTTAACCCCAGCGGCACCCTTATATATCTCATCTTATGTTTTACCACTTCGTTAGCAGTAAGTGTGTAAGTTTCATTAGATGTTTCAAATTCATAATCTTTTAAGTACTTAATTTTACCACTCTGGTTATTAAAATATAATCCGGTAACAACAGCATAATTGTCTCTAAAGTAGAATTCCGCATTAAGACCAAAATCAAAATTAAAAGCAGCTTTATCTCTTTTAAGATGATCCTCGTCGGGGTTAAGCCAGTTTACTAAAGGCGAGAATTCAATACCCAGCTTAATGTCTTGTGCATTAGCAGAAAATAGTACTCCTGAAAAAATGATAAGCATCAAAAAAAATTTTTGTCTCATATCTTTGCTAAAGTTTTAATTAGATGATATAATTTCTTAATAAAAATGTTCGTTTAATTCTTTGCTAAGGTAATTAACTCATCTGTTTATCTAATTATTATATTTGAAAGCTTGTTTAAATACATAAATTTTATGATAAAAATACGTAATTTTCTAGTTTTTGTTGTTGCAACATCGTTGCTAATATCGTGCCGAAACAGTAAAGCACCAGATGTAAGTAATATAAATATTACCTTAAATCAGGAACGTCTAGATAGAGATATGTTTGATATTGACACTGCTAATATTGAAGAATCTGTTGATAAACTTAAACATAAATATGGTAAATTTTTTGATATATATGCAGCAGGAATATTACGTTTGGGTAGACCAAACACACCTGAATACTTTATTAATATAAAATCATTTTTGAATGATGATGCTGTTAATACAGTAAAACATAATGTTGATAGTGTTTTTAGTGATGTAGATGAATTACAACAAGAGTTTGTAAATGCATTTAGATATTATAATTATTATTTTCCGGACAAAACAATTCCAGATATATATACTATTATTTCCGGAGTTAATCAATCTGTGATTGTTACAGATTCAGTAATGGCAATAAGTCTTGATAAGTATCTGGGAAGTGATAATAAATTATATAAGGCTATGGGATTCTATGAATATCAACAAAAGAGAATGACTGAAGAGAATATTCTTCCTGATGCAATGTTTACATGGATTGATACAGAATTTACAGAGAGGAATACAAAAGAGGATTTGCTAACAATGTCTCTTTCAAAGGCAAAAAAATATTATGTATCGCACCTCACAATGCCAGAAATTGATAAAGGTAATGCTCTTGGTTTTACACCAGATGAGGCAGAGTGGTGTAAACTTAATGAAGAACAAATGTGGTCGTTTGTAATAGAGCATAACCTTCTGTTTAATACAAATGGTATGCGAGTAAGATCATATATCGGTAATGCTCCATTTACAAAAGATTTTGGACAACAGTCGCCAGGAAGAGCATTTATGTGGGTTGCATACGATATTGTAGATAAATTTATTGAGCGCACCTCTGTTACCCCTGATTCTTTGTTAAAGATTAACGATATGCACATGATATTACAACGTTCTGGTTACAGACCTTAATAAGTCATATTAAATAGCCTCTTGTATAAATGACTTATTCTATATTGTTATATTTATAACTAGGATAATCTTCTGTTTGTATTACGTTTCAGAACCTTTTTATTACATATTTGTTTATTGCTTGTAATATAAATTCAATTATTAAAAATACATTGTAGTTAGCTGCATATTCAGAAAACTGGCAATGCAATTGATACTACTAGTAACTAAAACAAATGTGTATGAAGGATATTGATATTGCTCGTGCGGCACAGATAAAGCCTATTGTGCAAATAGCTGAAAAGCTGAGTGTTGATAGCGATAAATTGGAGTTGTATGGTAAATATAAAGCTAAACTTCCTTTAGATCTTATTGATGAAGAAAAGATGAGTAAGTCGAAACTTATTCTGGTTACGGCAATAACACCAACACCTGCCGGGGAGGGAAAAACAACAACCTCAATAGGGTTATCACAGGCACTTAACCGAATAGGAAAAGCTTCTACAGTGGTATTACGAGAGCCATCATTAGGACCTGTATTTGGTATAAAAGGTGGTGCTGCCGGAGGAGGATACTCTCAGGTTATTCCAATGGAAGATATAAACCTTCATTTCACAGGCGATCTGTCTGCTGTTGAGAAAGCACATAACTTGCTTGCGGCATTAATAGATAATGATTTGCAAAAGAAAGATAATTTGGGGCTAGATCCAAGAACTGTTACATGGAAACGCGTAATGGACATGAATGAGAGGGCTCTTCGTAGAATTGTTATAGGGCTTGGAGGACCAAAAGAGGGAGTCCCACGTGAATCAGGGTTTAATATTACAGCAGCTTCAGAGGTTATGGCAACCCTATGTATGGCTTCAGATTTACAAGATCTTAAAAAGCGTTTAGGAAATATATACATAGGACAAACATATCAGGGTTTACCAATTTTTGCTCGCGATCTTAGAGCTCAGGGCGCAATGGCTGCACTTATGAAAGATGCAATTAAACCCAATCTTGTACAAACATTAGAGGGTACTCCAGCCATAATACATGGTGGACCATTTGCCAATATTGCTCAAGGAACAAATACCATAATTGCAACAAAGATGGGTTTGTCACTATCAGATTATGTTGTAACTGAGGCAGGATTTGCATCTGAATTGGGAGCTGAAAAATTCTTCAATATCAAATGTCAGTACGGAAAATTATCACCAAAGGCTGTTGTATTGGTAGCAACAATACGTGCACTTAAGTATCATGGGGGAGCAGATTTAGACAGATTAAACGAAGAGAATCTAGATGCTCTTAAAGAGGGATTTGCAAACCTTGATAAACATATTGAGAATATGCAACACTTTGGTTTTAGTCCTGTGGTAGCAATAAATAGATTTATTTCAGATAGCAATGATGAGATTGATGCCGTTGAGAAGCATTGTCAAAACAAAGGTGTAAAGGTATCGCTTGTTGACGGTTGGGCAAAAGGTGGTGAAGGAGCCGAAGATCTGGCTCATAAGATTGTAGATAGTGTATCTGAATGCAATAGCTGTTTTACTCCTCTTTATCAGCTCGATTGGTCTTTAGAGAAAAAGATAGAAACTATTGCTACTAAAATGTACGGAGCATCAAAGGTTGAGTATACAGTTAAAGCAAAAGCTGTTTTGGCAAAAGCAGAAAAGATGGGATTCGGAAAACTGGCTGTATGCATGGCAAAGACTCAGAAATCGATATCTGATGATCAGTATAAAAAGAATCGACCAGAAAACTTTACTGTTAAAATAAGAGAGATTGAGATATCTTCCGGCGCTGGATTTATAGTGCCAATTGCAGGTACAATAATGCGAATGCCAGGATTACCAAAAGTACCATCGGCAGAGAATATTGATATAGATGGAAATGGTAATATAACAGGATTGTTCTGATTATTATAATTTTACTACTGTTTATTATCAGGGGAACTTGTATGGTTCCCTTTTCTGATTTTTATGTTAACATATAATGTTTACATTTACGTAATGTAAACTCTATAAACTAAAACATAATGATAATATACGGAAGTCGTGTAGTACACATTAAATCAGTAAACCCAAAATCAATTGTTTGTCCATCTTGTGGTAGCGTTGGAGCCACTTTACTAGGTACTTACCGAAGTCATATACATATATTTTGGATACCGCTTTTGCCATTAAATCGGATAGGTGTAGCGCACTGTGCAAATTGCAAAACAGAAATACGTAAACGCAATATGACTGACGAAATGAAAAAAGAATATCAGTATCTAAAAAGTGAATCACGAGGACCTATATGGCAGTTCTCTGGTGTATTTCTTATTCTGCTAATAGCATTATTTGTTAATATAAATGCATATCTAACAAAACAGAAAGAGGCGGAGTATATTAATAACCCGTCGGTTGGAGATATTTATGAGTTAAATATGGGGTATAAACGTTACTCTACAGCAAAAGTGATAGAAGTTAAGAAAGATAGCCTTTGTATTGTTTACAATATTTATGAAACAAATATGTCAAGTGGCATATCAGATATAAATACAGAAGAGAACTACTCTAACGATATTTATGTTATATCATTAAATGATCTGCAATATCTCTATTCAGAAGAGACAATATATCGGATTATAAGATAGTTCACTCTTAATAAAGTAATGGATTTTAACAAAGAACATAATCTTTAGTAGAATAATATTCTTCAATAGAAACTATAATGGGGATTAATTACAAATAGATTCTGTTTTGTTGAAAACATGTATCTATTCAACGTTATAACAATAAAAAACATGTGCCCGTCAAAACTGTTAATCCAGTGTGGGATAAATTTACGTACAACCTGTATATTAAAAACTGCTTTTTTGTACTTTTAGCAGTTATTTGCAAAAAAAATCAGATAAAAGGGGGGAAGAGTGAACTATAAATTAGGATTGAAAGGTATTTTTATTGTTTTAGGGTTTGTACTGTTTAGTTTAGTATATATAGCAATATTGTCAGGATTTGAAGATGCAACTAATGTTACCGTAAATACAGAAGAACAACAAGGAGTAAGTAATAAGAGTTTTAATATTCCAGATAGTGTTTACGTGTTTGGCGAACGTGTTCCTACAGAGATATACTATGTTCGCGAGGCATTACAAAGAGAGATATGGATTAATTCGTATTGGCATTCGCACTCGTATCTTGTCTTATCCAGATCATATAGGTATTTCCCGTATATAGAGAAAGTGCTTAAGGAGAATGGTATTCCTGATGACTTTAAATATATTGCTGTTATAGAGAGCGATCTTGGTAATGCTGTTTCGCCAAAAGGTGCTTCAGGAATGTGGCAGTTTATGAAACAGACAGCAAAGGAGTATAAATTAGAGGTTAACTCACAGGTTGATGAGCGTTTTAATCTTGAAAAATCAACCTTGGCTTTTTGTAGATATATAAGTAAAATGCAAAATGATTTTAATTCATGGTCATTGTCAGCAGCAGCTTATAATGCAGGTAGAACCAGAATAAAAAGGCAACTGGAAAAACAACAATGTAATAGCTATTTTGATCTTAATTTGAACGAAGAGACAGCAAGATATGTTTATCGTATTATTGCCATGAAGATTATCTTTGAGAATCCGGAATATTACGGTTTTAAACTGGAAAATAATCAAAAATGTAAACCAATTGAGTTTAAGGAAATTCTGATTAAAGATAAAGTTAAATCGTGGAGTGATTTTGCACGTTCACATAATATCTCATATAAAGCCTTAAAAGATTTTAATCCTTGGATTAAAGATTCTTATCTTCGCAACAGATCTAACAAAGAGTATAAGGTGAGAATACCTGACTATAAACGTGTCATAAAAAGCCAGACAGATAGTCTGATTACACACAACTAATAGTTTATTAGTATGAACAACGAAGAGTACATTGAGATAATTGGTGCCAGAGAGCACAACCTTAAAAATATAGATGTTGAGATACCCAGAAAAAAACTTACAGTAATAACAGGATTAAGCGGAAGCGGAAAATCATCGCTTGCTTTTGATACAATATATGCCGAAGGGCAGAGAAGGTATATAGAGACAATGTCTGCCTACGCCAGACAATTTCTGGGCAATATGGAGCGCCCGGATGTTGATAAAATTACAGGTTTGAGTCCGGTAATATCAATTGAGCAAAAAACAACCAATAAAAATCCAAGATCTACTGTAGGTACTGTATCTGAGATATACGATTTTCTTCGATTGCTGTATGCTCGCGCATCTGATGCTTACTCATGGAAAACTGGTGAGAAGATGGTTAAATACTCTATAGATCAGATTAGAGAGCTTATACTTAACGATTACACTGATAAAAAAATTATTATTCTTGCCCCTGTAGTAAAAGGACGTAAAGGACATTACAGGGAGCTGTTTGAGAGCGTATTGCGTAAGGGGTATCTCTATGTTAGAATTGATGGAGAGATAACTGAGATTACTCATGGAATGATGCTTGACAGGTATAAGGTACACAACATAGAGATTGTTATAGACAAGATTAAGGTAAAGCAGAGAGAGAACGATCTTAAACGATTGTATAACAGTATTGATCTTGCCATGAAAAGTGGTGATGGTGTACTTATGATAAACGATGTTGCAGAAGATAATATTCGCTATTTTAGCCGACATTTGATGTGTCCTACAACCTCGATATCATATAGCGAACCAGCACCACACTCATTCTCATTTAACTCACCAGCCGGAGCCTGTACCAAATGTAATGGTTTGGGAATGGTTAATACTGTTGATATAGATAAGATAGTTCCAAACAAGAAGCTGTCAATACGTAAAGGAGCTATTGAGCCAATAGGGTCGTATAAAAATATATTGATATTCTGGCAGATTGAGGCTCTTTGTAAAAAGAATGGATATACTATAGATACTCCTGTTCATGAGATAGATGAAGATACACTAAGCCAAATTCTGTTTGGTACAGAAGAGAGCCTTACGTTGGAAAATACTCCATTAGGATCATCGTCTAATTACTTTATGAGTTACGATGGAATAGTATCATTTATAGAGGAGCAAGCAGCGGAATCAGCGTCAAAAAAGATGCAAAAATGGGCCGATAGCTTTATTGTAAAAGATGTGTGTCCCGTTTGTAAAGGAGACAGACTAAAGCAGGAGTCGATCCATTTTAGGATAGATGATAAAAATATAGCTCAGCTTGCCAGAATGGAGCTTGGACATCTTAATACATGGCTTGAAGGGGTAGAGGATAGAATATCTGAAAGAAGCAGAAAGATTGGGGCAGAGATTCTTAAAGAGATAAGAACCAGACTCAAATTCTTGATGGATATTGGATTAGAGTATCTTAGCCTAAACAGACCTTCCGGTAGTCTTTCTGGAGGAGAGAGTCAGAGAATTAGATTGGCTACACAGATAGGTTCAAAGCTTGTTAATGTACTTTATATACTCGACGAGCCAAGTATAGGTCTGCATCAGCGCGATAATATAAAGTTGATAGGTTCACTAAAACAGCTTAGAGATAGCGGAAACTCTGTAATTGTTGTTGAACATGATAGAGATATGATGTTGGCTGCTGACCATATTATTGATATTGGCCCGGGTGCAGGACGACATGGAGGTGAGATTATAGCAGAAGGAAATCCTGATAAGTTTATGAAACTTAATTCCGTTACCGGAGACTATCTGGCTAATATAGCACGAATAGAGGTGCCCGGAAACAGGCGAGAAGGTAACGGAAAGACATTAAGTATCAAAGGAGCATCTGGTAATAACCTTAAAGGGATTGATGTAGATTTTCCATTAGGTAAATTTATATGTGTTACGGGGGTTTCAGGTAGTGGTAAATCCAGTTTAATAAACGGAACACTACATCCAATACTAAGTAAACACTTTTACAGATCTATTAAGAATCCGTTGCCTTATAAAAAAATTGTTGGTATTGAGAATATCGATAAGGTAATAGAGGTTAATCAGGCACCATTAGGGCGAACACCAAGATCTAATCCGGCTACATATACCGGATTGTTTACTGATATACGAAAACTGTTTGAACAGACCCCAGAGGCAAAAATACGTGGTTATAAGCAGGGGCGTTTCTCTTTTAATGTTAAAGGAGGACGTTGCGAAACTTGTAAAGGTGCAGGTTTGCAAACAATAGAGATGAACTTTTTGCCAGATGTATATATTACATGTAAAGAGTGTAATGGTAAGAGATACAACAGGGAAACACTTCAGGTTAAATTTAAAGGCAAAAATATTAGTCAGGTTCTGGATATGACGATAAATCAGGCAGCAGATTTCTTTGATACAATTCCTTCTATACATAATAAATTAGTGGCCTTACAGAAGGTTGGATTAGGTTATGTTACATTAGGGCAGCCATCTACAACACTTTCAGGAGGAGAGAGTCAGCGGGTTAAACTTGCTGCAGAGATATCAAAGAAAGATACAGGAAAAACCTTGTATATTCTTGATGAACCAACAACGGGGCTTCATTTTCAGGATATTAAGATGCTGATAGGTGTTTTGGATACACTTGCCGACAGAGGAAATACAATAATTGTAATAGAACATAATCTTGATGTTATAAAGGTTGCAGACCATATTATTGACATAGGAATGGAAGGTGGATATAAAGGAGGAACAATTATTGCGCAAGGAACTCCCGAAGAAATTGTATCTTTAGGAGAGGGATATACAGCTCAATTCTTAAACGAGGAGCTGTCCCGCTAAACTTAAATTTATTACGAATGCATAAATTAGTACCCGTAACTGTATTAAATACAGGTAAAAAGATAAAAGTAGAACCCGGAACATCTCTTGAAAGTATTGCAAAAAAAGTTAAGGGAAAAAACCTCCATTTAGGAGCTATTGTAAATAATAGAGTAAAGGATTTGTCGTATGAGGTTTTTAAACCTAAGATTGTGAGATTTATAGACTATTCGCAGGCAGAGGGGCAGAGAATGTATATGAGATCACTTGTATTTATTCTGAGTTCAGCTGTTAATAGTGTTCTGCCAGGAACACGTGTGCGTGTTGAATTTTCTGTATCAAAAGGATACTATTGTGAGATTGAACAACTTGACAGAGAACTTACAATTGACGATGTGTTTGCTATTGGCGATGTAATGCGTGAAATAGTAAAGAAAGACATCCCTTTTGTACGTGAAGATATATCTACAGATGATGCAATAAATCATTTCACTAAAGAGCGATTGGATGAGAAGGTAAAGGTCTTTAGAACAGCAGGAAGCCTTTTTACACCAATATACTGTATGGATGATACTGTTGACTTTTTTTATGGTGAACTGGTTCCATCAACAGGATTTGTTAAGATATTTGATTTGGTTAAATATTATGACGGAATGTTGTTGCGTGTGCCATCGCCAGAGAATTCAGAGGAGATGACTGGCATTATTCTACAGGATAAGATGCACGATGTATTTCTTGAAAATAAAGAGTGGTTAAAGATTCTTGGTATACCTGGTATCGGAAGTTTAAATGAAGCTGTTGACGATGAATCTATAATTGAGCTCATAAAGATTGCTGAAGCGCTGCATGAGAAAAAGGTAGCTCAATTAGCTGATAAGATATCTACAAATAAAAATATATCGTTGGTTCTAATATCAGGACCATCATCGTCTGGAAAGACAACATTTGCTAAACGCCTTGCTATTCAGCTAAAGGTGTTAGGAATGAAGCCCGTTAACATATCGTTAGATAATTACTTTGTTAACAGGGAAGATACACCATTAGATGATAATGGGGAGTACGATTTTGAAACAATTGATGCTCTGGATATTGAGACATTTAATGATAACCTGATAAAACTTATGAATGGTAAAGAGGTTCCTTTGCCTAAATTTTCGTTTGAATCTGGTGAACGATACTATGATGGTGAACGGCTAATGATTGATGATAATTGTGTTATATTGGTTGAGGGTATTCATGCTTTGAATCCGAAGTTAACGCATCAATTAGATCAGGATAAATTGTTTAAGATATATGTATCGGCTCTTACGTCGTTATCAATGGACGGACACAATAGAATATCTACAACAGACAACAGATTAATAAGACGTATTGTAAGGGATGCTAAATACAGAGCTTACTCAGCACTGGATACTATTAAGCGCTGGCCAAGTGTAAGACGAGGTGAGGAGAAATATATATTCCCATATCAGGAAGAGGCTGATATAATGTTTAACTCATCGTTGTTTTATGAAATAGGTGTATTAAGATCATTTGTAGAGCCACTATTACGCAGAGTACCCGAGAATGTGCCGGAGTATGCTGATGCATACAGATTATTACAGTTTTTATCATATATAAGAGAGATAGATACAAATAATATTCCGTCAACATCTATCCTAAGAGAGTTTTTAGGAGGAAGTAATTTTGCGTATGATTAACAGAAAAACTCTGAAAAGGCTGATAAAAAGAGTTTTTTTATTGATAAAAGAGACTTTTTTACGCAATTTTATATCTTTAGAATATTATTATTGCCTGAACTTTGTTATTTTTGGCAATGAGTGTATTTTGGTACGTTAGAATAATAATATTATAGCTTTATCATGCTGAAACTTTTTAAACTTATTCCTTTGATTTTGTGGCTGGTAGGTGCTGGAACACTTCTTGATAGCGAAGAGAGGGTTCAGATATATATGCCATCTACTGTTGAGGGAGGAAAATATTTTGATGTTGAAGTAGAAATTGTGAAAGGAGACGAGAATGGTTTTGCACGATTGATACATAAATTACCTGACGGACTATATGCCACAGCAATGGAAACAAATAATGCCGAGTTCTATTTTGAGAACGGGTTGGTTAAATTTATTTGGTTGCGTATGCCTAAATCAAAAACATTCAAGGTTAGGTACAGAGTGTTTGTTAACGATTATGTTATTGGTAAATTCAATATTAAAGGTGATTTTTCACATGTTAATAAAGATAATACCCGAAACACTATTGAAAACGGAAAGTCTGATATAAATATTACTCCGAATCCGAATGTGAACAGCGATCTGCTTGTTGATATTAATGATTTTGTACCAGAGAAGAAGAGTAATGCATTTAAGACAAAAAGAGGTTTTTTGTGTTTAAGAGAAACTCCTTATCGTGAAGTTGGTACAGAGAATTATATAGTTAATATTGCAATAGCAAGAGGTGATGTAACCGGATATTCAAAGGTACAAGAGACTATTCCTGTTGGGTTTGATGCGGAAGTTATTGAGGCCAAAGGGGCAACATTCTCATTCAAGAATAATAAAGTGAAATTTTTGTGGCATGATTTTCCGCAGGAGAATAACTTTATAATATCATATCGTCTTATTCCTAAGAGCAGAGGTATGGCTCCGCCATTTATTGTAGGAGACTATTCATATATAGAGAACAATAAAACGGTGCGTAGCGAGATGATTGAGAAAGATATTGATGTACGCAGTATAAAAACAAATGATCTGAATGCTGTTTTAGCAGAGGTTAGTAATTCATCAAAAACATTTATTACTGATAATAAAACATCACCGGGTAGGGTGTATGCTCAGACTGGCAAAAAGACAAAGAAGAGTACAACAAATAAGAGAAAAGGCTCTAAGTCAGGAAAAGTTTCTGCTGCTAGTATAAAAAGAAGTATTTTAGTGGGCGAAAAGGGTATCTATTACAGGGTTCAGATTGCTGCAATTAAGCGCCCTGTTGATGTTAATAGATATTTCAGAAAATATAAATTTAAAAGAAAAGTACAACTAGAGAAAATTGATGGGTGGTATAAATATTCTGTAGGATCGTTCCCTGTATATCGTGATGCTAAGAAATTCAGGGATATGGTTTGGTGTGAGAAGAATATACGTGATGCATTTATTGCAGCTTATAGTAACGGACGCAGAATCACTATTCAGGAAGCTTTAATGGCTACTCATCACCAGTGGATAAAGTAAAAATAACAAAATGCATAAACTCTTTAAACCGGCTCTTATAGTATTAATTGGTTTGTTATTTACTGTTAATACTTATGCTCAGGATGACGATCATTTTTTTGATCAGTTTTTTATTGATACTGCTTTAGTAGAGAATCCGGTATATATGCCAGTAATTGGTATTGGACCAGGATACTTTAATTTTTTTGGAGAGGTACAGAATTCAACCTGGGCTCCGTTAAGCGGTAATATTGGAGGAAAGATTAATATTTCTATGTATGCAGATACAAAGCATACGATCAGAGTAAATTTTAACATTATTATTGGAGAACTTAGGGGGAGAATAAATTCGCCAGATACTATAGCAGAGCACAATCTGAACTTTAAGACAACAATGGCTATGCTTGGAGCAGGTTTAGAATATAACTTTGGGCATCTTATAGGTGGTAATCCTAAGGTTATGCCTTTTATATCTGTGGGTGCAAATGTGTTTAATTATAGTCCTAAAGGTGATCTTACAACACGATATAAAGGAAAAACAGTACCTTATCACTACTGGGATGATGGTACAATAAGACCGGAAAGTCAGAATAGTGTTACCTCAGCACAACCACCAGTGATAAAGCTTGATGGTGATTATGAATCAGATCTTAGGTCGTTAGATTTGTACGATCAGGGGCAATACTCACAATTGGGTTTTAGTGTTGCCGCCGATGCTGGAGTCGATTTTGTTTTGAGTCCGCGTACTACACTAAGATTTGGTACATCGTTTCAGTATTCATTTACCGATAATATTGATAATGTCAGTGATGATGCATTTAAGAACAATGATAAATTACCTAATAAACCAGGTAATGACATGTTTGCATTTACCTATACAACATTCCATCTGGATCTGTTTTCTAGTGATAAATATAAGATTATTGAGACTGTATTTAAGGAGACTGATTATGATGCTGAAGCATTTGAGGATGAGGATAATGACCGAATACTTGATTTGGAAGACAGGTGTTTGGGAACACCATTTGGTGTAGCTGTTGATTCATTAGGATGTCCATATGATAAAGATAAAGATGGCATATTTGATTATCTCGATAAAGAGATGAATACAAAGTATGGTGCTCCTGTTGATGCTAATGGTGTAACAATAAGTGATGATGTACTACATAGCAGTCTGTTTGATAATGATGCTGTAGACAGAGATCAAGCTTATATGATTCCTTTAGTTAAGAACTGGACTCGTTTTGGTGCGAATAAAAGAAAGGTTAAAATCCCGGAAAAATTTAAGGTCGCTGACAAAAATAAGGATGGATATATATCATATGAAGAGATAATGGATTTGATAGATGCCTTCTTTGATAAGAAGACGGAGTTCAACGCAGATGATATATATGAATTGAATGAATTTTTCTTTGCACAATAACACGACTAACATGTTGTAAAAAAGGGTGTTGAATAAATTTAATACCCTTTTTTACAATATCTCTGTTATATATTTATTTTTTTAACTCTGTCCATTTCACGTTTCATATCTTTAGTTCTAAGATCATCTCTCTTATCGTGAGTCTTTTTACCTTTAGCTAAAGCAATTTCAATTTTTACCCATCCTCTATCATTAATAAACATTCGTGTTGCAACTATGCTATATCCCTTTTCCTGAGTAGCTTTAAGAAGTTTATTAAGCTCTTTTCTTTTAAGAAGTAACTTACGCTCTCTTTTAGGTACATGGTTATTTATGTTACCCCAATAGTACTCAGCAATATGCATACCTTTAACCCAAAGTTCATTATTATGAAAATAACAGTATGAATCAACAATACTAGCTTTTCCCATTCTTATCGACTTTACTTCGGTTCCGTCAAGCTCAACTCCGGCAATATATTTTTCAATAAATTCGAAATTGTGAGATGCTTTTTTATTCTTTATATGTATATCTTTCATCTGTCTAAATCTATTCTTTAATTATCAGATAAAACTTGCATAATTTAGTCTTTCTCATGTGTGAGAGAAATATTTACTCATGTTTCGTTTCATCTTTTTAATGACTCTTTACGTTGTAATATAACTATATCTTAATATGGCCATATACAAAATCTTATCTCTTAAGTAATAATATTTTTAGTAAAATTAGCTTACAAACAGATTACTACTTTCATAAAACATGCTGAAGGCTCCGTTAAATATTAATCTTATTAACAGTCCAGTAACAATAGCTATAATAAATGTTACAACAACAATAGCTGTTCTTTTATCTTTACTAAGTTCACCTTCTCTTTCGAAAGCTTTCCAGAATATATATACAGAGTATAAGCCAAATATATGTATAAATCCCAGATTGTAATGTATTGCAGCAATAATCTCGCTCAAAATAACAGGAGTAAATGAGTATATTATTGTATCAGCACATCTGTTTATATTATTATTAATATTAAATCGTACGGCTATCTCCCTATACAGGTATATAGTTACAATAATCCATGCTATACACGAAAAAATTACAGTTAAGTTTTGTGATATTATATATAATAAGGATTCGTTACTGCCAAAAAAGAAATTGCCAATAAACAGAGTTACAAACCAGAGAATTACTAACGGTACAAGAAAGTTTTTTAGAGTATTTATTAAGTGTACATTATTCTCTTTGTTCTCACTCCAGAACTGTTCAGGCGTTGTAATTATCAGTTTAACCTTGTCAAAAATATCTTTTATTTCCATAGTATAATTATCGGTATGCAAATTTAGTTTATTTTTGTCAGATTAATAAATTAATATGCGATTCATGAACTCAAAATATAATCTGATAACCATACTTGGGCACACGGCTGCCGGAAAAACATCTGTTGCTACCAATCTTGCACACAGAATTAACGGAGAGATTATAAGTGGCGATTCAAGACAAGTTTACAGAGGAATGGATCTTGGTACAGGTAAAGATCTTGAGGATTATATTGTTGATGGTAAGGAGATACCATATCATCTTATTGATATAGAAGATCCGGGATATGAGTATAATGTATATGAATTTCAGCGCGACTTCTTTAAGGCTTATAGTGATATTATTGACAGAGACGCATTTCCTGTATTATGTGGAGGAACAGGTCTCTATGTAGAATCAGTAATACGTGGATATGATTTGCCATATATACCCTCAAATGAGGAGTTGAGATCATCGTTAAAAGACAGATCGTTAGAAGAGTTGACCAATATACTTAGATCATATAGAGATTTGCATAATACATCAGATACGGAGACAATAAGGCGTGCAATAAGAGCTATTGAGATTGAAGAGTATTTAAAGAATAACCCACCAAAAGAGTCGGAGAAACTACCAACTATAAATAGCCTTATTATAGGTGTTAAGTATAACCGAGAGATACGCAGAGAGAGAATAACCGAGCGCTTAAAACAGCGAATAGAGGAGGGGATGATTGAAGAGGTTAGGGGATTAATTGATTCAGGAGTTGAACCGGAAAAGCTCATATATTATGGGTTAGAGTATAAGTATCTTACCTTGCATGTTATGGGTGAACTTACAAAACACGAGATGTTTGAAAAGCTTAATATTGCCATTCATCAGTTTGCAAAGAGACAAATGACATGGTTCAGACGAATGGAACGTAATGGAATAAATATAAACTGGCTTCCGGAAGAAGGTAACTTGTCAGATAAGATAGACTATATTCAACAACTAATGAGAGGATAATTATAATTCAAGATAAGCAAAGAACGGAAGTATAATTTATTTACACTTCCGCTCTTTGTATATGTCATGTTTATAGTATGTTATAAGATTTGGCGTTTCTCTTTGTTAAAAAATGAATTTTCATCACTATCTCGTGAAACTTTCATCGGGATGAAAGTTTTCTTGCATCCCGATGAAAATATTGTTTCATGCCTGTGAAAGTTTTCTTGCATCAGGATGAAAATATAACTACTTGCCTACTAAATTATTTTTTGATCCCGATAAAAATATACCGGTATCCTATTGTAGTGTAACAAAGTGTTTAATAAAAAATAGCTGTCCGGTTACAGACAGCTATATAAACAGGATTATTTTTAGATTTATATCTTACTAACAAGCGTATTATATTCAGAATTCTCTTCATCAGTTTTAAGCTGATCCATTATTCTATCAAGGTTTATCTTAGTATCGTTTGCACTTACAAAGTTCTTATTTATGCCTAATGACTCAAACTTGTATATTATATCAGATACTTTAAGCTTTGAAGGGTCTGTAGTTGGCAGGTAACATTTATGCTTTACTTTCCCAATTTTAACCTCTGTAATAAGTTTTGTTTTTGTAATAAATATCAGAGATTCGTTAATAATCATTACAGGTAAACCCAATTTTTTCTCTAGAGATCTGCTGCTTATTGGCTGCCTATCATCTAAAAAGTTCTTTATAATATATGTGTATACAATAAGTAATATTCGTTTTTTATTACTCCAACTGAGATTGTCAAATGATATATCATTATCTAAATGCCTGTTGTGTTGTAGATTAAATGATATCTCAGCACCTAATAAAACTATAAGCCAACTCACATTTAACCAGATTAATAGTAGCGGAATAGCAGCAAAACCACCGTAAATAGAGTTGTATTTATTTACACCTATCTGAAAATGTATATAACCCCATTGGGTTAACTGAAAAGCAGTTCCGGCAATTATACCTGCAATTATTGCAGATGATGGTTTTACTCTTGTATTCGGCATTATCATATATACAAGCGATAATAACATCCATAACAGAACGTATGGTATTAGTTTTAATAGAAATGATATGAAAGGTGACAGGTAGCCTATTACAGTAACTTCTTGGGCTACTTTGCTAATCTCTGTAGATATAAATACATTGGTACTACTTACAACAATAATAAGAACGGGTGCAATAAATAGTATTGAGAAATAGTCGGCAAATTTTCTAGACCATGTTCTGGCTTTTGTAATGCCCCATATTGAGTTAAAAGAGCTTTCTATGTTGCTTAATACCTTAAGAACAGACCAAAACAAAACAACAAAACCTACACCTGCAATAAATCCGCCCTTGGCATTTTCGAGAAGTTTTCTTGAGAATGTAAGAGTCCATTCAAGTATCTCTTTTTGCTCACTGAAATTCTTATAGAAATAATCTTCAATAGAAGATTCAACTCCAAATCCTTTGGATATACCAAAAATTAACGCCATCACAGGAACCAAAGAGAGTACTGTGTAGTAGGTTAATGATGCAGCCTTTTGTGGAACATTATCTTTGCTGTATGATTTAAACGTTGTAATTGTAATTCGGAATATTTTAATTAATAGCGATATAAACCTATGTTTTTTTGCAATATTAATATTCCATATATCTTCTTCAATGAATTTATGTACTCTTTTTATCATTGTTATGTATCTCTCTTTTTTTAGTAAAAATAGTAAAAGTTTTAACTATTTAAATTTGTAATATATTTGCAGCCTGTTAAAATATAATAACGTAAAGTTATCTTATTGGGTTAGAAAATAATCGTTTAAGGTTTAGTTACAATATACAATATGAAACGAGCATGAGTAAATAATTTTCTAATACACAAGAATGATTATAAATGCGAGTTGCATCTTAAAATGAGAATTATAAACATATGAGTATACTTGATTTTATGCCCCTGCTTAGTTTAATAACCGGAATGTTACTTACTGTATTTATAGCGTTCAGAAAATACGGACTCGCTTCTAAAAAACGATTGAAGATTGTTTTGACTATATTGATATTTTGTTATACATATGTATCATTAGATTACTATATGTTCTCAATAGGTGTTAGTGATGTATATATAGGAGGCTCGTATATGTTTTTTCATATGATTGGTTTTCTGTTCTGTTATTTTGTATATGTATTTATAAACAGATCGTTTAGGCTGTTAAAATGGATAGTATTATTATTAACGTATACCATTTTTAGATTAATCTATATTATTATTTTTTTTCCAACAGATACAATTAAAGAGTATTTTGCTAACTACAATAGTTATAGTCGGTTTTTAGAGATAGAGTATGCTGTTACAGTTGGAGTAAATATTGTTTTTATGGTGTTTGCATATATAAGATTGATAAAAGCACATACTTGTATAAAGCTTGATAAAAGCACCGCTATTTATAAAAGATGGCTAGTTATAACTTTGCTGTGTAATATTGTTGTACTTATACTATTAATGATAAACTCTGTAGTTTATGTTGTGTATAAAATTGATTATATATCTTTTATAAAGATGGAGACTCTTTTGTATTCTATGCTAATGTATGCATTGATATTCTCTATGTTGCATTTTCCAGTTTTTGTGTACACTGGTAACTACAATGATCTGTCTGTGGATGAAAAGCGTAAATACAGTAACTCTAATCTTATTGACTCAGAGCAGCTCTACATAGATATATTACAACTTGTAAAAAGCAAAGAACTTTATCTTGAATATGGTCTTAAGATGAACATTATATCAGATGAATTAGGTAAAACGGTACATCATGTATCGCAGGCAATAAACCAGAATTCAAAGATGAACTTCCCCGATTTTATAAATAAATTTAGAGTTGATAAAGCAAAAGAGCTGTTACTAAAACAAGAACCAAATACAATATTTGCTATTGCTTTAGATGTAGGATTTAATAGTAAAGCAACATTTTATAATGCTTTTAAGAAATTTACAGGACAAACACCAACAGAGTTTAGAAAATTGAATATGTAGTAATGTTTATTTTATCAGATAGTTGGTTGTTTTCTATTACAGATATGGACATAATTGTTTGTTCAATTTTATAATCCCGGATGATTTACGGTTTAACTTTAAGTAGTTTTGATTTATATTCCAATACAATAATTCAGGGTTGGTTTATATTTAATATTCCTATTTGTTATATCAATTATCAGACATTATGATCTGATGATTAATGTTTGTCGTGTTAAAAGATATCTGAATCTTATTTTTCAAATGTCTATGCATACGCATAAACCATCTTCAGTAGCCTCATTGTAGTTCAGTGAGGCTCTGTTTTTTTATATAAATCTATTAAAAGTTGAATAATTGATATTTTTGTTACAGTTCTAATTAATAAATAGTTTTAGCTTTACGTAATTAACAGTCACTATTAATTATAACTATGAGAACTTTAATTTTTTGTTTGTGTGTTTTACTAATTACAGGATGTGCTTCTTTATCAGAAGAGAAACAGGTGTTTGAAGCTATAGAAAACAGTGATGTAAAGAGTGTAAATAAATACCTGAAGAGTATATCTGATATTAACGAACTGCATCCGTCAGATAGTATTACACCATTATGTTATGCTATTTATAAAGGAGAGAAAGATATTGCAATCAGTATATCAGATATTGATGGAGCATTAACAGATTTTGACGATAAGAATAACCCATTGCTGCTTGCAATAATGATGAAAGAGTATGATTTAGCAGTAAAATTTATTAATGAGGGTATAGATATAAACAGGTGTGACAGTGAGGGTAATAATGCATTGATATATGCAGTACGCAAACACAGCAAAAAGATGCTTGACCTTCTTATAGAGAAAGGTATGGATATAAACCATAAAAATATTCATGGCTATACAGCAAGAGATTTTGCTATACTATCGGGTAAAAAATCTATTGAAGATCATATTGCAAGTCTTGGAGGAATAACATATTATAAAAAGTATAAAGATGCAGTGGACGGTCCGTTTTTTGAATATAATAATGATACTTTAACGGGATATTACATTAAACACTCAGCTGCAGAAGAGAAAACGTATATTGACAAAAGAGTTTTTAATAGTCAAAACGATAAGCAGATTAAGGGATGGGGTGGTGACAATTTGTCTTATGATATATCAACCCCAACAGCAGAGAAATCTGTTTATGAAAGTGTAAAACGTATTCTGGCTATTGGTGATATTCACGGACAGTATAACAGGTTGGTTAAAAATCTTAAGAGCAATAGTGTTGTTGATAATGATCTTAACTGGATATATGGTGATTCACATATAGTGTTTGTTGGCGATATTTTTGACAGAGGAGATAAGGTTACAGAAACTCTGTGGCTTATTAGAAAGCTTGAGAAGCAGGCTGAAATAAAAGGGGGTAAGGTTCACTTGTTAATAGGTAACCATGAGAATATGGTTCTTATGAATGATCTTAGATATATTGCGCCAAAATATTATGCATTGTCATATAATTCAGGAATTACATTTGAGAAGATGTTTGGTGAAGATAGTTTTTTAGGACAATGGCTGAGATCTAAAAATGTAGTTATGAGAATTAATGATATAGCTTTTTGTCATGGCGGATTATCAAAAGATTTATCTGATACAGATATGTCATTTGACGAAATAAACAATATGTTTAGAGGTATTCTTAATAGACAAATTGAAGATAAGAGTATTATAAAACTACTTATGCGTAGTAAAGGTCCTATTTGGTACAGAGGTTATTTTAGAGATAACGATATTGACGTAACAGGGATATTAAAAAAGTATGATGCAAACTATGTGGTTGTAGGACATACTGAAGTTGATACGTTAAAGTTTGTGAACAATTATCCTGTAATTGGTGTTAATATACCACTTTGGAACAACAATGTACCAAATCAGGCACTTTTGATAGAAAACGGCAAATTCTACAGGGTAATTGAAGGTACTACTGTTGAGGAATTGACATTGTAGAGAACTTACTATTTTACTTTATTGATTTATATTTTCGGCTTCGTATATGGGAATACACGAAGCCGATTTTTTTATTTTACAGGATTGTTAACCTGTTCTCTGTATCTTCTTACAAGTTTAATAGTATGGTCAAGCAATGAGTTATCTCCATATCTTCCGTGACCAGGAATAATTATTTCTGCATTACCATATTTAAGTTTAACAGCTTCAACGGTTCTATCCCAATCTTCAATAACAGCATCTTTTATACTGCCTAAGTTATTTGAGTGTTTACTTTTTATAAGGCAGCCTCCGAATAGGATATTCTTATCTGTAATATATGCAACTATATTGTCAGCTGTATGGCCACCACCAAAATAGTTACAAATAACCTCTGTTCCTTCAAAATCTAATTTTAGCAGTTTGTCAAATGTTTTATCGGCAACTGTAAGTTTATGGTCAATACATTTTTGTTTAGTTACATTACCCGATATGGTTTTAACGTTCTTTGATTTAAGATAATCTATACCGCCCATACAATCTTCGTGATAATGACCAATAATAAGTTGCTTTACAGTACTATTTAATGAGTCTTTAATGTAATTGTAAAGTTGTTCTGTTAATTCATTATTCCATGGGGTATCAATCATAAGTGCTGCTCCGTTTTTTATCATAACTAGACCATTAGCCGAGACTCTGCCGTAAGGCTCAATATTAAAGAATGTGGTATGAATGTAAACAGAGTCTTTAAGGTGAAACATATAAATGTCGTTATTAACCTTTGTGGTCTGTGCGTGAAGCTCTTTTATTGACTGCAGAGTCAGTAGTAATAGCATTATTGTAATAATTCTTTTAAGCATAACAGATTTTTAGCATAAAGTTACCAATTACAAGTATTAAATAATACAATAATAAGCTCTTTTATCTAGTATTTATTGTGAATTTTACGTATCTAAACTAAATATTAGAGTCATTATAAAAGCAAATTATATGCAGTAATTTAATTATCTGATTGTTCATCCGTAGTATATGTATTTTTTAATTGATTTCACCTTGCCTTAATAAATCTTCTCCATTTAGAGCTATTTAATGCTAATTCAAAATAGTGAAAAATAACCATTAAAGGTTGCTGTTGTACGTTTTTATATTAATCTAATATGTTGTATTTTTACAAAGAATTTAAACCTGAATAATGTTTTTTGTTGGTCAATTCTCATCTCATTTGCCGGTTATTCTGGTAATTATACTATACTTGTTAAGTATGTCTGGTATAATGAGGGGCAGTGTGCCTGAATCAGAAACCAAAGAGGAGACTGTTTGCGATAATTATAATAGCTATAAAACAACTGTAGTTAGCTATGAGGTTAACAAAAAGCAGCAGGTAGAATATACTGATATTGTTAGTTCACGGAATAGTGTTCATGTATTCCATTTACAATACCTTTCAGAGATATCAAACTATTACTATTTTGTAGATGATTTAATCAAGAAATTTGGAATGTTTTTCAGACCGCCACCGGTTGGCTATTTCTTAATAAAATAAGTTGTTAATTATTCAACAATACATTGTGATCATTGTTGTTAATCATGTATCTTAATAATGTTATAGAAATAGTTATTATATGATTAGTATATTAGGTATTAATTATAAATCAGCCCCAATTGAGGTGCGCGAGAAATTTAGTATACCAGAGAGTGATATTTTACCGTTTTCTGAGCGTCTTATAAAGAAATATAATTTCAGTGAGATAGTTGTATTATCAACCTGTAACAGAACAGAGATATATTATTATCAGAACTACTATAAAGCAGAAGAATCAAAAAATATATTACTAAGAGAACTCATTGCTTTTAAACAAGCAGAGGATGTAGATACTGAAGGTTTTTACTCGTTTCATGACAGAGAAGCTGTGAAACATCTTTTTACTGTTACATCAGGTATTGACTCTATGGTTATTGGAGAAGATCAGATAATAGGTCAGGTAAAGAGTGCTTATATGTACTGTACAGAGGTGCATTTAACAAGTGCCATACTTATGAGATTATTTCAGAAATCGTTTGAGGCAGGTAAACGTGTACGTACAGAAACATCTATAAGAAAAGGTGCTACATCTGTTAGTCAGGTTGCCTCTGATTTATGCTACGAATTTTATGATTCTGTTGAGAACAAGAATGTTATGCTTATTGGAGCCGGTGAAACAGGTGCCCTTACGGCTAATATTCTTACACGTAAAGGAATAGGGAGTTTTACAGTGACAAACAGAACATATAGTAAGGCAGAGAAGGTAGCTTCAGATTTTGGTGGAAAAGCTTTGCCTTTTAATGAATTCTCATCACAGATATCAAACTTTGATATAATACTGGTTGCAACAGGATCGCAAACACCAATTGTTACTGAGGATATTATTCGCAGTAATTTTAGCCATTCAGATAGTAACAGACAGCTAATAATAGATCTGTCTGTACCCAGAAATGTTGAGCAGTGTGTTGGAGATATAAAGGGGGTTAAGCTGTTTGCTGTAGATGATCTTATGGAGGTAATACAGCGTAATCAGAAGAAGAGATTAACCTGTATTGACTCTGCAAAAGCAATAATTGATGAGGTTGTTGATGATTATATCAATTGGCTATCTACAAGATCATTAAAACCTGCTATAAGCACTATTGTAAGTAATCTTGAGCTGGTAAATAGAATAGAGGTTGAATCATTTTATAAGGCTAATACACCAGAAGAGAAACATATAATAAGCGAATATGGTACCCATCTTACAAAGAAGTATAGTAGAATACTTATTAAGAACCTTAAGAGCATGGCTGATGACGGAAAGAATTCTGGTTATCTTGAATTTGTAAATGATCTGTTTAAAATGAGCTAGATTGGAACTAAATAAACTATATTTAGTAAAAAAATATACTGTAAGTGAATAAGGAAAAAATTGTTATTGGTACAAGAGGTAGTAAATTGGCTCTTTACCAGGCTCAGCGTGTTAAATCGGAACTTGAGAAACACTACCCTGATATAACTGCTGAACTAAAAATTATAAAAACCAAAGGCGATAAAATATTAGATGTTGCTCTCTCTAAGATTGGCGATAAAGGACTGTTTACTAAAGAGATTGAGGTTGCTTTGTTAAATGGAGATATAGATATTGCTGTACATAGTCTAAAAGATCTTCCGACTCACCTGCCAGAAGGCATGGCACTCGGAGGTGTACTTAAGAGAGGTGAAGTAAGAGATGCACTAGTTTCAAAGTCTGGAAAAAAACTATCTGAACTTAATAGTAAAGATGTTATTGCTACATCGAGTCTTAGACGTAGTTCTGCTCTCTTAAGATATAATAGCAGCTTGAATATTATTGATATTAGAGGCAATGTAAATAGGCGTTTAGAAAAAATGGAGAACGGATATTGCGACGCTATGATTATGGCAGCTACAGGACTAGAGCGCTTAGGTTTAGATAAATATATAACCGAGTATCTGGATCCAAATATTATAATTCCGGCTGTAAGTCAGGGAGCAATTGCACTTGAGATACGAGAGAATGATAATGATATTCAGGAAGTGATTGATGAAGTTAATCATACAGATACACTAAATGCTGTTTTGGCAGAGCGAGCTTTTTTGAGAACACTTCAGGGTGGATGTCAGGTTCCTGTTGGCTGTTATTCTGAAATGAATACTGATAGCATAACACTAACAGGCATTGTATCATCTTTGGATGGTAAAAACGTTGTTAAATCGTCAATTAACGGTGATATACATAATACGGAAAAGTTGGGTGTTCAGTTGGCCAGAGATTTGATTAAAAATGGGGCTGAAACAATACTTACAGATATTAGAGATCATCTTAATAGTAATGCATAAAACATTCAGACGTGTTACTAAAAGATAGATATTTTATATATACAAAGTCTGATGGAAACTCTTCTGTATTGAATAATATTATATCGGAAAACGGTGGGCAATTAGTTAATTTTCCGATGATTGAGATTAAATTCAGGCAGATTGATGAAGAGGAGAAGAGACTTCTACATTCTGTTTATCAATATAACTGGATAATACTTACCAGCTCAAATGCAATAAAGTATCTTTTCCAGCATCTTGAATGTTATGGTATTGATAAGTCAGTATTAGATAAAACTAAATTTGCTGTTGTAGGCCAACAGACTGGCAAAACATTGGCAAGTTACGGATATAAGTACAACTATATAAATAGCGGTCAGACAGGAGAGCAGTTTGCAAAAGAGTTGGATGAACTGTTTGATGATAGTATAAAAGCCCTTTATCCAACAGGAAATCTTACAAGATATAATATGGAGAGAGTTCTTGGTGATAGGGTAAAGAGGATTAATGTATACAATACATTGATGCCGGATATTATTGATAAAGATATATTAGGTAATATCAGGAGCAGTAAATATGACATGCTGATATTTACTAGCCCTTCAGGATTTAATAATCTTATTATGCTACTGAACGGAAGTATTAATCTGTCAGATATCCGTTCTGTATGTATTGGTACAACAACACAGCAAGCTATGCAAAAGCACGGAGTTGAGCCTTTAGCTGTTGCAAAAACTGCAAATGCTAGAGGTATAGGACAGGCTATTTTAAGCTATTATGAATCAATTAAAAAATAAAACTATATAATTATGAATTTTCCAACTACACGCCTTAGACGAATGCGTTATTCAGATGTAACCCGAAACATGATAAGAGAGACAGAGTTAACGGCAAATGATCTTGTTATGCCTTTGTTTGTTTGTCCGGGAGAAAATGTTAAGAATCCAATTAGCTCAATGCCAGGAAACTCACAACTATCTGTTGATCTGCTTGTGAAAGAGTGTAAACGTTTATATGATATGGGTGTTCAGTCTGTGCTACTATTTGGTATTCCAGAGAGTAAAGATGAACATGGGCACGTAGCTTGTAACGACGAAGGAATAGTTCAGAAAGCGATGCGTGCAATAAAGAAAGAGGTGCCTAATCTTTATCTTATTGCAGATATCTGTAATTGCGAATATACTACTCACGGCCATTGTGGTACAATTGTAGATGGAGATGTAGATAACGATCTTACACTAGAAACACTTGCAAGTCAGTCCGTATCGTTAGTTAAAAATGGTGCCGATATGGTTGCTCCAAGTGATATGATGGACGGACGAGTTGCACGCATACGTGAAGCTCTTGATGAGGCAGGTTATACAAAAACACCTATAATGTCATATTCAGCAAAGTATGCATCAGCATTTTATGGACCTTTCAGAGAGGCGGCAGAGAGTGCTCCTCAGTTTGGTAACCGTGCTACATATCAGATGGATCCTGCAAATACGGATGAAGCATTACGTGAGGTAGAGCTTGATATTTTTGAGGGAGCAGATGTTGTAATGGTGAAACCAGCGTTAAGTTATCTTGATGTAATTAACCGTGTAAAAACAGAGTTTAATATGCCTGTTGCAGCTTATAATGTAAGTGGTGAGTTCTCTATGGTTAAAGCAGCCGCAGCAAACGGATGGATAGATGAGAAGAGGATAGTAAAAGAGATACTTACTTCTATAAAGCGTGCCGGAGCAGATATAATAATTTCATATCATACACAAGATATAATTAGCGATCTAAAGAGATAAAATAATGGAATTTATTAATAGTATAAAAGCCTTTGAACAGGCAAAAAAGAGTATTCCGGGCGGAGTTAATTCACCTGTGAGATCATTTAATAGTGTAGGAAGTAACCCTGTATTTATAAAAAAAGCATTCGGATCGCATATTGAAGATATAGATGGTAACGATTATATTGATTATGTAGGATCTTGGGGACCAATGATATTAGGGCATGCACATCCGGATGTTATAAAGGCTGTTCAGGATACAGCAATAAACGGAACAAGTTACGGTGCTCCTACAGAGATTGAAACTGAGATGGCTGAACTGATAAAAAGCATGATGCCTTCTGTAGAGGTTGTGCGTATGGTTAATTCAGGAACAGAGGCAACAATGAGTGCTCTGCGTTTAGCCAGAGGATACACAGGTAGACGATTTATTATAAAGTTTGAAGGGTGTTATCACGGACATGGTGATAGTTTTCTTATTAATGCGGGTTCCGGAGCATTAACAATGGGTGTTCCTAACTCTCCTGGTGTTACTGAAGGAACCGCAAACGATACACTACTGGCAAAATTTAACGATCTGGAGTCGGTTAAATCTCTATTTAAAAAATACGGAGATCAAATTGCTGGATTAATTATTGAGCCTGTAACAGGAAACATGGGTGTTGTTGTACCTACCAGAGATTTTATTCAGGGCGTAAGAGATGTATGTACTCAGTATGGTGCACTATTGATATTTGATGAGGTAATGACAGGTTTCAGATTAGCAAAAGGTGGAGCACAGGAGATACTTGGTATAACGCCAGATATAACAACAATGGGTAAGATTATAGGAGGAGGACTTCCTGTTGGTGCTTATGGTGGTAAACGTGAGATTATGGAAAAAGTAGCTCCGGCAGGTCCTGTATATCAGGCAGGAACACTTTCTGGTAATCCTCTTGCTATGGCAGCAGGTCTTACAACTCTTAAACTGCTTAATGATACGCCTGATTTCTATAATATACTAGAAGCAAAGGCTGAGAAACTGGTATCGGGTTTACAGAAAGCTATTGATGAGCTTGAGTTTCCGGCTGTGATTAACAGGATAGGTTCTATGTTTACACTATTCTTTACAGATGACGATAAGGTAGAGTCTTTTGAAGATGTTAAGAGATGTAATACAGAGCTTTTTGCAAAGTTCTTTGATAAATCATTGCAGGCAGGAATATATCTTGCACCATCACAATTTGAGGCAGGGTTTATGTCTATAGCACATACTGAAGCTGATATTGATAAGACAATAGAGGCAAGTCGTAAGGCTATTGAAGAGTTAAAAGCTGAATTGTAGAACTAATTATGGATTATGCAGAGTAATATATTTATAGATACGTTAAAAGGACGCAAAACAGAGCGCCCTCCTGTTTGGTTTATGCGCCAGGCTGGACGAATTTTACCATCATATCTGGCGATAAAAGAGAGATATACTTTTTGGCAGATGATGAAAAAGCCGGATATTGCGGCAGAGGTTACTCTGTTACCAATAGATGATCTAGGTGTTGATGCAGCAATTCTTTTTTCAGATATACTTATTGTTCCTTATGCAATGGGAATGGGACTGGATTTTACAGATAATGGACCTGTATTTGAAAATCCTTTGACACAGGTAAGTGAGCCATCAACAAAGCTAAGGCCAGATGCCTCAAAGTTTGATTATGTTTATGATGTTATCGACAGGATTATTGAGACCAAATCACAACAGACACCTCTTATAGGTTTCTGTGGTGCACCACTAACAGTATTGTGTTATATGCTGCAAGGTCTTGGTAAGAACACAGATTTTCCTGAGGCAATGAAGTTTATCTACTCAAATAAGGATGAAACCAAAAAACTTGTTGATGCGATAACAGATTTATCAATAGAGTATGCTTTAGGACAGATAGAACATGGTGTAGAGGCATTTCAACTTTTTGAAACTCATGCGGGAATATTACCTTGGGATATATACAAAGAACTGTTTCTTCCGTCGGTAAAAAGAGTTGCAGACGCAGTAAGATCAAAGGGGATACCATTTATATATTTCCCTAAGGGTATTGGAATAGGTCTTGTTGATATAAACCATGATTATTGTGATTTTGTTAGTATAGATTGGCAAACTCCGTTAAGAACAGCTAGAGTACTCGTTGACGATGAGGTTGGTTTACAGGGTAATATTGATCCTAGATTGTTATACGCTTCGCAAGATGAGATTAAGAGTGTTCTTAATAGTTATGTTGATTTTGGTAAAGATAATGCTAAATGGATATTTAATCTTGGACATGGATTCATGCCTGGATTACCTGTTGAAAACGCAAAGTTTATTGTTGACTGGATAAAATCAACTGATTGGAAAAGATAAATAATGTATTACAACATATTGATACCCGGTAAACACCGGGTATTTTTATATATAAGAATTATTTTATACCTTTAGGTATAATACCAAATGGTATAATACCATTTGGTAATAAAATTTAACTCGTAAAATTATGCCTACACAAAAGAAGTCTCCATTTATTTATGGTTCTATAGTAAGTGTAAATTCATTTACAGATAGAGAAGAGGATGGTAAAAAACTATTTAACAATTTGGTTTTAGGTATAAATACAATCTTGGTTTCGCCCAGACGTTGGGGTAAATCTTCATTAGTAGAGAAAGTTATAAATGATATAAAAAGGGAACGAAAAGATATCAAGACTGTTCTTATTGATATGTTTACGGTATCATCAGAAGAGGAGTTTCTTGAATTGTTTACCAGAGAGGTGATAAAGGCTTCAGCAACAAAATGGGAGGAGTGGGTTAATAATGGAACAGCGTTTTTTAAAAAGCTTATTCCTACAATAAATATAGGTTTAAACCCGGCTACAGACTTCTCAATAAGCTTTAATAGAGAAGAACTTATTAAATATAAAGATGAGATTCTGAATCTTCCAGAGATTATATCAAAGAGAAAGGATGTAAGGTTTGTTATTGCTCTTGATGAATTTCAGAATATTGCAATGTTTACAGAATACCAAAATATTGAGAAGAGTATGAGAGCTATATGGCAGAGGCAGAAAAGTGTCTCTTATTGTCTTTTTGGTAGTAAACGACATATGATGACTGATATTTTTGATAACTCATCAAAACCATTCTATAGGTTTGGTGATATTATATGGTTGCAGAAAATTGAACGCAGTAAATGGATAGATTTTATTGTGTCAGGATTTCAGACTACTGGTAAGAGAATTACAGATGATGAGGCTGAGTATATAGCACGATTAATGAAGGATCATTCATGGTATGTACAGCAGCTGTCGCATTATACGTGGTCAAAGGTTCGTACAGTTACTACAAAAAAACATATAAAGAGTGCTTTGCAGGAGGTAATATATGCAAATACACCACTCTATCAGAGAGAGATTGAGGTTATTAGTTCAACACAGTTAAACCTATTAAAAGCTGTTGCTAAGAATGAACAGCAGTTAACCAGTGCTAAGGTTATGCAGGAGTATAAATTGGGTACGCCACGTAATGTACTAACCTGAGTTCGATATAAGGA
>DKJY01000152.1 GCA_002454955.1 Bacteroidales bacterium UBA6680 | reverse complement strand
TTGCAAAGATAAATGATTAATTCGAAAAAGCAAAAATAAATTTCATTTTTTATTTACTTGTTTCATTAAAACAAAACCTTTCTATTTTAACAATTACGCTATGTATCAATACTTTAATCAATCAACGTTGCTTTCTCAAAAGCGGGTGCAAATATAGAGGAGTATTTTTGTTATTCCAAACAGATTTTGAATTTTCATGCACTTTTTTTTCCTTCAATAGGAGATACTCTTGATTATGAGCATTAAAAGGATAAATGTTTTTTACAAAAATCTATTTTTGCTTTATTGTTTTAAATGTTTCAACCTTATCACCTAAATATGTTAAGACAAAAAGGTATGCTGAACTAGAGTAGGGACTGGTATCAACGACACATCTATTCCCAGTAAAATTTTGTATAATAAGTAATCGACCAAGATAATCATAAGTGTATACCTTCATATCTTTTGGCATACCCTCTTCAACTTCAAAATAGACAAAAGGAGAGTTCACTTCTGAGAAAAAGTCAACAGTAATTTTAGAATTTGCTTTATACATTCCTTTAACTGTAGGTTGATGAAATCCCTGTGTAAGTATGTTTTGTGTATTTGACACAGTACTTATAACAACATCGCCTAACGTATATTCAAGTTGATATTTATTACCTTTAAGAAACGATCCTGACGAAGATAAGATCTCTAACTGCTGAGAATAAGTTGCCACTGATATAAGAGCAAATAGAAGTGTAAAAATATTTTTCATGTGAATAAGCATTATTGACGTACTGGGTTTATAATATAGTCTTCAATTAATGCTTACGCACAAAAACGAATTAAGTTTCTTATATATGAAATAAAATTTAGCTTTAAACCAATCTTTTAACTTGTGATTTATTTGTTAATGTAAACAATAAGAGATCAACATCAGTTATAAGGTTAATTCCCGGTGATTTTCCTTTTGATATTGTTCCATACTTATTATCAACATTAAGGGCTCGCGCTCCATTAATTGTTGCCCATTTTACTAAATCTACAAGCTTTATCTCTGGATTCATCTCCTGAAGAAGTATCATTTCAGATAAAATAGATAAATCATTGTTTGAGGCAAGTGAATCTGTACCTAAACATATATTCCCAGATTCAAATAATTTATAATCAGCTATCTTATTATGTATATACATATTTGATTTAGGGCAAAGCACCCAGAAAAGATTATCAGTATTAATAAAAGACTCTGTTATTCTGTATACATCATCAGCTGTAAGTTCCGTATTATGAACAAGAAGACTATTAACATTATTAGGAATATAATCTAACAGATAAGCTGACGAAGATATTTCTGGATGTATCCACTCCAAATATTCAGGATTGATAAGCTTAACAAAATCCATCATCTCACCCTTCCCAGACAGAAACATATCATTCTCAACTTTTGATTCCTGATTATGAACAGAGAATATATCGCCTGGTTTAAAATCATTACATATAATACTCAACAGTTCTTTTGATAAAGAATATGCTGAATGCGGCACAATATTACCAGTAAGACTGCTCTTTTTAAGAAGGTCTACTAAGTAGATAGTATCCGAATAAATCTTATCCGCAAACTCCTTTTTACTACCAAGAGCCTCAACAAAAGTGTGGTACTTTATTTTACTCTTTATTTTTTGAGCAAATGATATACTTTTATTTGATACATCTCCAACAACAGATATTCCTCTTGCGTACATGAGATTATCTGCATATTTAACTTCATGTATTTTATCTTCGAGTGTAAAATCATTTGCAGACATCATAACACTTCTTATAAACTCAACCATTCCACACTCTTTTGGAATATGATTTTTTAGATAAGAAAGCTCAATATGACAATGCGCATTTACAAATCCCGGAACAATAATACCATTGTAATACTCTAAGGAATGTTGCTCATTATTCATTGACTCAAGGATATCAAGCACAACTCCATCATCATCTAAAACAATAATACCATTCCTAATAGGAGTGGTATCACCTGTAAATATATAATTTGCGGATATTTTTCTCATTAGACTATTCCTCTATCAAATCTGGTTCGAGAACCTTTTTTTCTAATTTAGAAGATTCCTCTTTTGATTCTTCTTTTAATTTCTCTAAACGAATAATAACATCGTCATATATATCATCAAACAATTCTGGTCTGCTAATATAGTACTCCAGTGAGGTTCTAAATGCGTTCTTATCGGTATTATGTTTCTCAAATATCGAAGTATAATAATCCCAGTGTCCATCATCTTCTCTAAAGTCGAATGATTTAACGTCTAAAATAGCATCTGCCAAATGTAAATCAATTAGAATATCAGTAAACTTTTCTTTACTAATTGATACTTCTGTGTTTGTACATGAAGTAAGTACAATTATTATTAGTGCAACTATTACTGTTCTCATTAAATTATTATCTTATTTAATCGGTGTAAATTTAACACCAACCATTATTTCGTGTGATCCTGATGAGTATTTACCAATAGTATTGTAAGAAAAATCGAAACTATAACCAAAGAAATATCGCTTATTATGCACGTATCCCAACATAACACCAACAGCATCAAAAGTTCTAAAGGTTACTCCTCCCCATATTCTACTATCATAAATTGCTTTAATATTCAGCTCTGGTTGAGGACTTGATGGCCATGTATATTTAAACAGTATTGATGGTTCAAGAACAATATCTCTATTAACCATAAAAAGATACCCTCCATTAATAAATATATGAGGCTGCGCCAGATTATTTCTAGTACTTATAAGCTGATGTAGTGATACGCCAATATAATAGCTGGAAGAGTATAGAAAAAAGCCTATATTTACATCTGGTATCGTCTTATTCTCCTTTGATCCCAAAACAGCAGGATCTTCAACATCATCACCAAAGTTTATTTTTGACCTGTCAAACTTATAAAAGAGCATTCCTAATGATAATCCCCCAGACATTCGTATATCTTCGCTTAAAGCAATATTATAGGCATATGAACCAGCAAACCCTGTTCTACTGGAAGGCCCCTGAACATCTGAATAAACATAGCCACCAAATCCCATAGATTTTCGTCTTGATGGCCCAGATACACTCAGAGTATATGTTTGTGGTGCATCTGTGAAACCAGCCCATTGAAACCTGTTTATTGATCGTATTTCATATGAACGTGACGTTCCTGCAACCCCCGGATTAATTATAAATTTATTCTCCATGAATTGAGAAAACTGGGGCATTTGCTGCGAAAACAGGTGTCCTGAATACAAAAACAGAAACACCAACAAACTATATTTAATCGCTCTTCTCATTTTTTTTCTGCTTTATATTATCTAACAACAGTTATTGATCCTTTAACAGGTTTTATACCATCTCTATTATAGTTTATAATAAAGTAATAGGTTCCTGCTGCAAGTTTATTCCCTCCTGACGAAAGTCCTCTGAAGTTATCATCACTTCCACAATCATTATTATAATGTTTAGTATAAAATACTTTTATTCCCCACCTATTAACAATCATTACCTCCATATCAGGATACTGTTCGGCATTAGGTATTAACCAACAATCATGAATACCATCATTATTAGGAGATATACCATTTGGTGGTGTTGATTCTATAAAACGTATCTTAAATTGTGCCGACTCCTTACATCCATCTTTACTAGTTGTATTCAATCTTAAGAAGATATATTGCCCCTCTTTAGGATTTACAAACTCAATTATTGGATATTTACTTGTTGTAGATGTACCTCCAATAAAATTGTACTTCTCACTGTCTTCCCAAGCATATATAGGATCTAAGCTCTCATCAAGTCTGACTATATTATTGAACTCTGTATTATATTCAGATCCTACCAACACATAGTCACGAGGAACTAATACAGATGAAGAGTCCTTAAGTAATTGCAGGTTCATCTGTGGATGGAAGAATACTTCCATTGTATCTCTCATTGTACATGTAGATACTTCGTCTACAACATAAACCCTGTACTCTCCTTTATCTTCAGGAGTGTGTACATACGAACCAGATATTGCTCCTCCGGTTATAGTCTTGAATTCACTTGACTTAACTTTTGTATCAAAATAATAAAGAGATACCGTTGCAGATGAGTTAAGTCCAGATGCTGTATAGTCAATATCTACCGAACTTCCTTTACATATTGTCTGGTCTAATCCTGCATTTACCTTAATCTCATTTATTGCTCCAATATCAAAATGTGTTGTATCCTTACATCCTAGTCCATTAGTTATTTCTAATGAATACCTACCAGAGTTGATATTTGCACGCGGGTTTAGTAATGGTACTGTATTATCATCCAACCATCTGTACACCCATGTATCATTAGGGTAATTACTTGTAATCCCAGCTTCATTTATCTCTAGTCGACCCGTAGGGTCATTAAAGTTACATTTTGGTTTTACTATTGTATGAGGCACATTAAATGCAAGATTTTCTACACGTATAATAGTAGGATTCACCTTAGGTGACTGTCCATTTTTGTCAACAATGCTCAGTCTATACTCTCCAACAGGAATATCGTATATACTATCTTTTGGATTTGTAAGATCAAGATGCTCTATTACATCTCCAGTAGGTTTAGTCCACGTAAAATCAAAATCTGAAACTCCGCCATTTACTGTTGCTATAATTCTTCCTGTATTCTCACCAAGACATGTAACGGGATAAACCTTTAACTCAACAGTCATACGGCTTAATGTAAACAGATTTGAAGTTGCCTCAGCACAACCATTTGCATCCGAAATTACTGCTATATAATCACCAATTGTCAAATTATCAACTATAATAAAGTCTGCCATTGTTGTTTCTGTTTTTATAAGATTTGCAGCAGCAACAGCATTTCTATAAACTTTATATGTATATGGAGGTGTCCCTCCTGTAGCCAATACTCTAATTTTACCATCGGCAGCAGCATCAGCAGTTGGTTGAGCTTCTGCAATTATTGTTGCTGTAATTGCATCTGGTTTTGTTACAGTATATGTTTTTGATATTGAACATCCAATCTGATCAGTTATTGTAACTGTATAATCACCAGCAGCAAGGTTCTCTATCTTATTTGTTGTTGCACCAGTATTCCAAAGGAATGTATAATCAGCTAATCCTGCTGCAGTGCCACCAGTAACAGCAAGCTCAATAGATCCATTATCAAGTTCAAAACATGTAGTATTAACAATTGTTTCTGTTGCAACAATTTCAGTATTTTCAGTAACAATTGCTGATGTTCTGAATACTAAACCGCCAGCATCTGTTACTTCAAACTTATATTCCCCTGCCCTTAAATTTGTAAATGTATGATTACGTCCTGGAATTGTTATGTTTGCCGGCGCATCATCAACATGGTTCCACGATATCGTAAATGGTGCTGTACCATCAATAACCTCAATATCAATCTTACCACTTATCTCTCCAAAACATGTTGGAGTTGGAGTAGCTCTAACAAAATATTTTGTCAACATTATCTTAACTGAAGCATCAGATATACAACCATTTTCATCCGTTGCATAAGCCAAATACTCTACACCTCCTAAGTTTTCAAATAGATGCTCTGTCTTATAATTTGGTGCAGCTGGTCCGTTTATTACCTGTACGGGAACTTCATCTACCTTTTCTAATTTGAACAGATATTTACCAGAGCCACCTGTTGCAGTAACCTTAATTGCCCCGTCTAATGCAGCATCTGCTGATATTGCAGTTACAACCTCTCCTGTTGCAACTACTTTTGTTGGTTCACTAACAGTTGTTGATCCTGTAATAAAACATCCGTTACTATCAGTAATTCTAACATTATAATCACCAGCACGCAGATTACTAATTACATCTTTATTAATAACTCCATTATTTGTAATATCGGCTCCAAGTGATGTTGAACTCCAAACAAGATCGTAGTTAGGTGTCCCTCCTGTAATAGTGGCTTCTATTTCTCCGGTATTACCTCCATTACAAGTAACATTTTTAACAACAAAAGTAACACCTATTTCAGTAGGCTCAACAATTGTTGCATTTCCAGTGGTAACATTACCCTCACTATCAGTAACTGTTATTATATAATTCCCAGGTTTCAGGTTCTCTACCTTATCTGTTTTTATTGCTATCCCATTATGACTCTCGTCAAATGTTGCAGGAACAACATCATTCTTATAGTTAATATTGTATGGAGATTTTCCTCCAACTATCTCAACATTAACAACCCCATTATCATTACCAAAACATGTAATATCTGTTTTTGTAATAATTAATTTAAAAGGTGTTAGCGTTATATCAATAGTTATATCGCCACAGCTATTATCATCATCAGTGTGTACTCTGTACTCACCAGGAACAAGTCCTGTAAAAGTAAACTCTGTAGGTTTACCTGTTGTAGGAATTACAACAGAAGGAACAACATCTGTTCTCTCTATCGATACTATATATGCATTTGTACCTCCTGTAACAGTAGCTTTTATTTCACCATCAGGAGTAGCATCTCCGGTTGCATATTTTACTATCTCTGCACTAACAATTATTGCTGGTGGAGAAACAAGTTCAATATCTTTCTCCTCTAATATACAGCCATTATCATCAACAATTTTAAGATCGTGTTTACCTGCAGATACTCCTACAAAGGTTCCGCTTGCTTGTGGTGTTCCACCATCCAGTGAATACATAAGTGTACCTGTTCCCCCCGTTACATTGGCAACAATCTCTCCATTATTAACACCAAAGCACGTTGGATTCTTTGCTGTTAGTGAGTTAATCACAATTGGTGCAGGTCCATTTATTGTTACATTCTGATCCAATCTACACCCTTTTGCATCTTGAATAGATACCTTATGAACTCCAGCAGTTAATCCAACAAAGTCACGTACGTTTGAGAATGGTCCATCATCAATTGAGTACTGATATGGTGACGTTCCTGTTGATCCTTTAGCTTTAATATGTATCTCTCCAATATTGTCATACCAACAGCTACCTGCAGGATAATGCACAACTGTAACATATTCAAACTCCAGTTCTGTCGGCTGTGTTATCTCAATTGGTGTTGGATGAACTGCAACACATCCTCCTGCATCAACAACTCTTACTGTATACGATCCGGCAATAAGATTCTCAAATATTCCTGTTCCATTTGTCAGGTTCATTGCACCATCAATATAATATGTTATCGCAGAACTTCCAGAGGCTAGCACTTCTATTCGTCCCGTTGCATCACCAAAACATCCAGTAATATTTTCGAAATTAACTCCATCAATCGATAACCCATCAGTAGGTTCAACAATTGTTACTGCTTCTGTAAATATACATCCATTCGCATCTCTAACTGTAATTTGATATGTGTCAGCTATCAAATTCTCATAGATATTAGTTGCAGATTGATATGGAAGGTGATCAAGCTTATACTCATATGGCGCTGTACCTCCTGTTGCATTAACAGTTATTTTACCTGAAGCATCGCCTTTACACAATACATCTACTACATCAAATGTTGCCTTTAGCTCCGTTGGCTCTGTAATTGTAAGATCTACTGCCGTGGTTGTACATCCATTTGCATCTTTTATTATTACAGAATAATCACCTGCTGCAAGATTATTTATCAACCCGGCAGGATAATTATAGTTTGTTCCACCATCTATAGATACTGTGAACGGTGCTACTCCACCAGATGTAACATTTGCAATAATTTCACCTGTAAGATCACCAAAACACTCAACATGTTTCTGAACCTTTATATCTGTAACAATTGCTCCAGGTTGAGATATCACAATACCTGTTACATTCTTAATACACATATTAGCATCAATAACTCTTATAGAGTATGTATCAGCAACCAGTCCGGTAAACTTGGTAGCTGTTGATTGAGCAACTGTAAGATTTCTGTCAACTACATTTCCACCATTATCTCTAAGTTCAACAATAAATGTTGGAACTCCTCCTTCTACAGTGAATTCAATTTCACCATCATTACCACCATTGCAGTTTACATCTTTTGGAGTAATTGTTGTAGTTATCTCTGCAGGTTCTGTAACATCAATATCTTTAATCTCCTTTTCACAACCATTCGCATCAGTTATCTTAAGCGTGTATTTATCTGCAGATAGTCCGGTAAACGATACCTCAACTCCTGTATTCACATTATGAATAGGCGCTTCTGCAACACCACCACTATTTGTAAGTTCTAATGAAAACTGAGGTGTTCCACCAGATATTGTTAACTTAAGAACCCCATCAGATCCTCCAAAACATTTTACATTTTCTATTGTTTGAATTGCCGTAATATCTCCTGGCTCTATTACAGCTTGCGTAAATGTTTTAAGACATGTATTTGCATCAAGAACTCTGATATAATATATGCCTGCTGCCAATCCTGTAAATGTAAAAGGATCATCCTCTGGTTTATTCAGTATTTCAGCCACTTGCGTTCCTCCATTATCTAGTAATGTGACTGTATAATTTGCTGTTCCTCCAATAACCGATGCTGATATAGATCCATTAGATTCGCCATTACAAACAACCGGATTTGACGTTAAGTTCTTAAGTGATATAATATTAGGCTCAGTTACAACTTGTTTTGCATTAGATACACATCCATTTTTATCTGTAACGACAATGTCATATTCTTGTGCAGTAAGGTCTGTAAATGTAATTTTTACATTCTCAGCAACATTAACTTCATCTTTTGATATTGCGCCACCTGTAAGGCTAATACTATATGGTGGGGTACCGCCAGTAACAGTAACATCAACTGTACCATCATTTCCTCCACTACACTTTGCAGGAGTTTCTGCTGTAACTATTGTATGAGTTGTCGGCTCTGTAAGGGTATACTTTACAACATGTGTACACATTTTTGCGTCAGTTATTGTAATAGTATATTCTATTGCATCTAGTCCAGTAAATGTAGTTGTCACACCTGCATTTACACCATTTTCAGTTTGTGGAGTTCCTCCAGTAAGTTCAATCTTATACGGAGCTGTTCCTCCATTAACAACTACAGCTATCTCTCCATTACCAGCACCGCTACACGTAAGATTTGTGAGAGTCTCTGCAACAGTAATAGCAGTAGGTTCTGTCAGAGTTAAGCTTACTGTTTTCTCACAACCGTTTGCATCAGTAATCTTTACAGTATAATCTCCTGCTGACAGACCATTAAATACATCGTCTGTTCCCGGTGTTATATTATTATGTGTTGCAATAGGATTCAATGCTGCATTAAGAAGTTGGAAACTAAAATTACCAGTTCCCCCATTTGCACTTATTGTAATTATTCCATCAGCACCTCCATTACAAGATATATCAGTTTTTGCACTTGTTGGCACAACCTCTGTTGGTTCACTGACTGTAATAGCCTGTTCCTTTTCACAACTATTATTATCTACAACCTTTATTTTATAATCTCCTTTTGCTAATCCTGTAAATTGGATATTTACAGATTCGCCAACTCCATTTTGTTGAGAAATTGGATTGTCTCCATTGTCAAGAAGATGTACTGTATAGTTTGCTGTTCCTCCTGTTACCTGAACACCTATAATACCATTTGATTCTCCAAAACAGCCATTATCTGTAACAGCTGCATTTATAGTTATATCAGCCGGTTGATTTATTGTAACAGCTTTTGTCTCTTCACAGCTATTTTTATCAACAATCTTTATCGTATAATTACCTGCAACAAGATTAGCAAATTCTCGTGCCGAAGCTGATGGTACATTATTGTGAATACCTATCGATATAGCACCTTGCAAAAGCTCAATGGTATACTCCTCTGTTCCTCCTCCTACAGACACTATTACCTTACCATTATTACCTCCATTACATGTAACATGTGTAAGTGTCTCATTAATTGCAATTGCATTTGGTTCTGTTACAACTGCCGGTTTCTGTTTATTACAACCATTCAAGTCTGTAACACTTATAGTATAGGTATCAGCTGTAAGATCATTAAACACAACGTTTGCACCTGCCTTTGTTCCAACAACCCCCATTGCTCCATTAAGAAGAGTGACACTATAAGGGCCTGTCCCTTCAGTAACAGCTATTGCAACAGATCCATTATTACCTCCATTACATGTAACATTGGTTACTGTTTCAGCAATTACAATCTCTGTTGGTTCTGTAAGTGTTACTACCTCAGTTTTTGTACAGGTAGGATTATCTTTATCGCGTACAGTTAACGTATAATCGCCCTTTGTAAGGTTATTAAATGAGTTTCCAACATCAATATAACCACCTCCAATAGAATACTCTATATTGTTAGCTTCTCCTCCTGTACCATTAACAGTAATAATACCATTGTTTCCGCCAAAACAACCAATATTATTCCCGTTATAGTCAGACAGCGTAACTGTATATGTAATCTCTGCTGGCTGAGATACAGTATATGGCCCATCTGTTAATGAGCAGGCATGATCTGCTTTATCTCTCACTGTAACTGTATAATCTCCTATTGCCAAACCTGTAGCTTCAGTTCCTACATCAAAATAGTCGGCTCCATTAACAGTAAACTCCAGATTATTTCCACCTGATGCTTCAACTCGTATTTTACCATTACTTACACCAAAACAATTTGCGTTAGTAACAATAACATTATCAATGCTAATAGGGGCAGGTTCTCCAACATTTATATTTGGTAATGTTACAGTACCACAATTATTTGCATCATCTACAACTATCTGATATACTCCCTGACTCAATCCGGTAAAGTCTCCGGTACTATTTGTAACCCCACCTGGAGTTAAGGTATATTCATATGGAGCTGTTGCCCCACTGGCTCTTGCTGATATAGTTCCATTTGTTCCGCCATTGCATGTTACATCGGTTATTGTTAAATCTCCCATTGTTAAAGAGAGAGGATTTGGTTGAGTAACAGTCACTAATGCCTGAGATAAACTTGCTGAGGATGGAGGTAAATCACCATCCTTTACACGAATAACAATATCTCCAGGAGTAAGATTTGTAAATGTATAAGTTGTAGCCGTTGTTACAATACTCTGTGCAGAGAAGTCATCAAGGTTAATATATTGATACCTAAAATTCGTTACCCCTCCTGATGGTGTAAATGTAAAAGTTATCTCCCCATCATTTCCTCCATTACAGCTTACATTTTTTATATTTGTAATATTTAATGTATTTCTGGTTGATGACCTAGAGGTTGACCTAATAGATTCTTCTGCTGGATTTACAAATGCCTCGCCATCATAACTACGCCTAAACTTCCTACTAATCTTAGTGTTATAACAAAACAATTGCGAAGAATTAGATGCAAAATTTATTTTGTTACGAGAACTAATAGTAAGTGAATTTACAGCAGCAAATTCAGGCATTGTAACCGTGTAATCATTTTTTGATGAGCTATTATCGAAATACACATTGTTCTCAAGCGCTGGAATTGAGGCTCCTCCAGAACCTCCACTTATCTCTGACCAATGCGAAGAATCATTCCAATCTCCGCTACCATTCACCCAATAACGATCCTGAGCATTAACAGCAGAAACAAACAAACAAAATAATACACAAAATATAGTAGAAATACAGTCCCTCATATCATAAGAATTTATAATACCATTTTTTTGACTAAACAAGTCGGCGAAAAGATAAACATAATTTTTGAATTTTCCCTGTTTTTTCGCCTGATTATGACTAAAGTACGAGCAAAAAGAGGCTAACAACCTAAATGTTAACCAACTACAGTATTCACGCTCGCAATACGCCTGATTATCACCCTAATAGGCAGCAAACATATAATTGCACCGACAACATTCACACACAATGTTATTATAAAAATATCTGATAACAGAATACGCACAGGATAATTATCAACAAGAAACCCTCCATTATTGCTAAGCGATATAATACCAAACTCTTGCTGAATAAAGCAAAACAACAAACCAATTAATAAACCAATCATAGAACCCAAAAATATAACAACACTTGATTCTATTGCGAATAATTTTATTGCGGCATTTCTTTGCATTCCTAGCTTAAACAATGTAAGTATATTATCCTTTTTTTCAATAATCAACATCACGGTACTACCTATTATGTTAAACGTTGCTATAACAAGGATAAATATCAAAATCACAAATATCATTAATTTCTCTGCTCGCATTGCTGCATAAACAGACTCCTGCTGCTGATATCTGTCAAGCACTTTAAATGAATCTCCTAGTATTGACATTAACATATCCCTCACTTCATCAACATCAGCATCGGGTTTAAGTTTAATCTCTATTGCAGATACCTTATTTTTATAACCTAGCAGATCAGATATAAAATCAATTGGCACTATAACATATTTACTATCAATATCTGCTGTAACCCTGAATGTTCCGGCAAGTATCAGGTAATCATTCCTGAATGCCTTCATCGGATTACTTCCCGGTCTGGCCAACCTATCAGGAACATATACCTTTAAAACATCTATCAAATTCAACTGAACTCCCAGATGATATGCAACACCACCTCCAACAACAGCAAAATCAAGCGATTTCTGTTTAAGCATAAAATCGCCCTCATATATCATTGTATCAAGCCCGGAAACACCTGTAAAATTACCATCTACTCCTTTAAGAGTTGCTATATACTCCTTGCCGCGATACTTAAACATTGCATCCTCTTCAAGCACATACGAGTACTCATCTATACCTTTCATTAAAAGAGCTGTTTGAACAGGCTCCAGACCCTTATCAAACACCTTACCATTTACAGGTAGTATTTTTATATCGGGATCGAATGTACTAGACTGCTTCCTGAAAAGATCCTGAAAACCATTAAATACAGAGAGAGAGATAATAAGAGCTGCTGTAGCAACAACAACTCCTAATATCGAAATGCCGGTAATTATATTTACGGCATTATGTTTTTTCTTAGCAAACAGATATCTCTTTGCTGCAAATAACGGAAAATTCAATTGGCTAGCTATTTAGTATTCTGTCTATATTGTCTACATAATCAAGTGAGTCGTCAAGATAAAATTTCAATTCCGGGATTATACGCAACTGATTCTTTACCCTCTTTCCTAATTCGAAACGAATAGTTGACGACCTCTCTGTAAGTATCTTTACAATCTGATCTTTATCTTTAACCGGAAAAACACTTACATACACCTTTGCAAGCCCTAAATCAGGAGTAACACTAACTCCTGATACAGTAACCATTATACCTCCAAACCAGGCATTACTATTTCGTTGAATTATCTCAGCAAGATCTCTTTGTATAAGCTTTGCCACCTTTTGTTGACGCGTAGATTCCATTGAATAACATATATATTTGGCACAAAGATATATATTATTAATATAATTCTAAGCATTACCACAACAGTGCTTTTAACGAAACACCAAACGAAATATAATCCAAGTTGTCAAATTCATCTTCCTCCTTCACTTGGTAATAATATTCGGTAGACGAAACAACGCTTGATATCTTCTTCGACTGCATATCTGGTCTGGCAAAATAGTAGTTTACATATAGATTTAAACCTAAATTACGAGTCAACATTTTACTGATGCCTGCACCAAAAGAACCTCCCCACGAATCATCAGCCTCGTACTGTGCATAAACAAAATTCTTTTTACCAAGCTGATTAACATATTCGTCCTTAACATTTAGCAAAAACCTACCCTTTGCAGATGTAATATATCCTGCATTTACTTTACCATTCACAGAGTATCCGCTTCCAAGATCATAGTTAAAATGCGGCCCTATAAAAACATTACTCAACCCTCCTGGCTCAGCACTCATATTATCAAGATATTTAGAAGCCTCCTTATAAGAGTAAACCTCTTGCTCAACCTTCTTGTATGCATCACAACGTGTTGAGAACGGAAAACTAGAGAACGACAACTCAAAACCAACACCCCAGTTCTTTGAGAAGAAATAAGCGCCTTCAACTCCCATGTTAAATGATTTCATTCCATTAGTGTTGCTCTGGTTCACCAACAGAACAGGTCCAACAAAATACGAAAGAAACGATGGATTTCCCTTTGGTCTGTCCGGATCTATATTAAGCGGATCATTCTTCTTTCTGTCTCCATAAATTGCCTCTGCAAGCAGATAACTTAACTCTGTTGATATTATACCAACACCTGCTCCCGTTAACACATCAGATACCCAATGCCTGTCATTAAGATACCTGAATATACCAATTGTAGTTGCTGTAGAGTATCCTAAAATACTGTACACAGGGCTCCTGTACTGTCCAAACTCTTTATGCAGAAATGTAGCAGCAACAAATGCCATTGCCGTATGTCCAGATGGAAAAGAGTTAAGTGCACTTCCATCAGGCCGTTCAACTTTGGTTGCAGTCTTTGTTATATGCACAATTGATGACGATAAAAGAATAGACAATCCCAACGATACCGTAGCACGTTGCGGAGTGTGCTTTCCTTTAACACCAAGTGCATTCAGCGCATAAACAGCAACAATAGGGCTGTATTGCAAATAGTCATCCATTCTGTTTCTGAAATTCGGAAGATACCTCTCCCTAATATCATGAATAGATTTCCTGTTAAGAGGCCCGGAATCTTTAAATGTATAAAGACCGCCGCCAATTAAAATGATGGGGACAGCACTAATTTTAAAGGCTCTTGTGTTTGTAATCCTGTCCACTGTAAAAGGAGATTTATTCTCCTTTATTGTCCAATTATCAATCCTGTTATTATCGTAATTAAACGATTTTTGAGCAACAGGGCTCATTACTCCTGTTTTAAACTGAGCAGTAACACTACCAGATACAAACAGAGTAAGCATCAAATAGAGTAATACATTAAAAAATTTCAAAATAGCTATATTATATCAGATCAAAATATCGCATATTGTGGGGTTTCTATGAATTCATACTTCTGATTTCTTAACTGAGGCTTAAATCCTGCCTCTAAAATTGCTTTCTGTATTCCTATAGCATCAAAACTATTATCTGCACCTGCAGATGAAACAACATTTTCCTCTATCATTATAGAGCCAAAATCGTTTGCACCAGCATGCAGACACATCTGCGCTGTGGCTCTTCCTACAGTTAACCACGACGCTTGAATATTGGTAATATTTGTAAGTGCAATTCTTGATATTGCAAGTAATCTAACATAATCGGCCGGAGTAATTATATTGTGCCAACCCTCCTTTTTAAGAGGTGTTCCGGCATCTTGATATGGCCATGGGATAAAAGCCAGAAATCCTGTTGATCCTTCTGGTCTCGCGTCCTGTAAATCTCTGATTTTTATAAGGTGTTCAATACGCTCATCAACCGTCTCAATATGCCCGAACATCATTGTTGCTGATGTTGTAAGATTAAGCTTATGAGCCTCATGCATTACATCAAGCCAGGCCTGAACATTTGGTTTACCCGGAGATATCTTCTTACGCACTCTATCTACCAGTATCTCGGCGCCAGCACCAGGCAAACTATCAAGTCCAGAATCAACAAGTTCCTCTAACACATTTTTATAGGTACACTTCTCTAGTCTGGCAATATGAGCTATCTCTGGTGGTCCAAGCGCATGTAACTTCACCTCCGGATAGTGCTTCTTTAGATCAGAAAACAAATCTCTATAGAAATCAAGCCCAAGTTTAGGGTGATGTCCTCCCTGCAACAACAGCTGACTCCCTCCATATTTTTTAAGCTCTTCTATTTTGTTATAGTACTCCTCTTTTGAGGTAATATAACTCCTGTCTTTATCAGATAGTTTACAATGAAAATTGCAGAATTTACATCCGGAAACACAAACATTTGTGATGTTAACATTACGATCTATCTGCCATGTAACCTCAGTATCAGCAACAATCTTATTCCGAAGCGATTGTGCAAGATACATTAACTCCGATAAAGGAGCTTCTTTGTATAACATGAGCAGTTCTTCCCTATTCAGCGTCTCTCCATTAAAGACTCTGTTATATAAAGTTTCAAATACAGGCATTTCAGATCAAAATAAGTGTGCAACAAATGTAATAATAAAAATTACTTTTTTTTCAGCCAGTAAAGAATTAACGACATTTAACACGTTTTTATTATTACCTTTAGATTTCAAAAATATTGCTGTATGATAAAAACATGTATTAATATTTCAGACAAACTACTCCCAGATCAGAACATCATTACTATTATTGATAAAGATTCTGACATAGAGAGAGTATCATTATCAAAGACAGAGTTAGAGTATCTAAAAGCATCAATAGATAAAAAGGAGACTCTTATTGAGATAAACTCATATTTTAAATACAGCTTCTTTATTGTTTTAGACAACGAGAAGGATCAGAACAAAACATACGAGTTTTTAAGGGCAAAAGGTTCTGATATATCGGCTAGAATAAATACACTTAAATTAGATGATATTGGTATATCAAACCTATCGTCTAATCCTGAGTACTCAATACCATTGGCTGAAGGAATAATTCTATCGCAATATGCATTCACTAAATACCTGTCAAACAAAGATGGTAAAGAGCCACATCTTAAAGAGATAATTATACACTGCGATCTGATAACATCAAAAGCAGTAGAAGAGCTTGGTAAGGTGTGCGAAAGTGTGAATTGGGCACGAGATCTTGTAAACGAACCTGTAAATAACCTTAATGCAGAAGAGCTAGCCAGAAGAGTTGTTGAGCAGGGTGAGATATCCGGATACACAACAACTGTTCTTACAAAAAAGAAGATTGAGAGTCTTAAAATGGGAGGTCTGCTTGCTGTTAATAAAGGAAGTATAGATCCTCCAACATTCTCGGTACTTGAGTACAAACATCCTGATCATAAGAACAAGAAACCTATTGTATTAGTTGGCAAAGGTGTAACATACGATACCGGTGGACTTAGCCTTAAGACATCAAAACAGATGGATACCATGAAGTGCGATATGGGAGGTGCTGCTACAGTAATTGCTGCAATTGACGCTATTGCAAAAAATCAGCTTCCTGTACATGTTATAGGTCTTATTCCCGCTACTGATAACCGTCCGGATGGAAATGCATATGTTCCAGGAGATGTTATTACAATGTATAGCGGATCAACAGTAGAGGTACTAAACACTGATGCCGAAGGCAGATTAATTCTTGCAGATGCATTAACCTACTCTGATAAATACGATCCGGAACTTGTTATTAACGTTGCTACACTTACGGGCTCAGCATACGCTGCTATTGGACCAAAAGGTATTGTAGCAATGGGAAATGCTCCAAAACCTATATTCCTAAGACTAGAGGATTGCGGATACAATGTACACGAAAGAGTTGCTCTCTTTCCGTTCTGGGACGATTATAAGGATCTGCTAAAATCAGATATCGCCGACTTAAAAAATCTTGGAGGTGATTATGGTGGAGCAATTACCGCTGGTAAATTCCTAGAACACTTTGTAAAAGCACCTTTTATACATCTCGACATTGCAGGAGTTGCATTTATAGGAGCAAAAGATTCATACAGAACTGCCGGTGGCACGGGCACCGGAGTTAGACTATTATATAATTTCATTAAACATTATTAACAGACAAATATGCAATCAAATAAAATAAAGGTAGGCATAAGCCATGGCGATATTAATGGAATTGGCTATGAAATAATCATAAAAGCATTCTCTGATAACAGAATAAATGATATTTGTACACCAATAATTTTCGGTTCGCCTAAAGTAGCTTCATATCACAAGAAGGCTATTAATGCAAACCACTTTAATCCGAATACAATAAAGAATACATCTGAAACGCACAATAAAAAGGTTAACATTATAAACTGCGTTGACGAGAACATTAGGGTTGAATTAGGTAAATCAACTGCAGAGGCTGGTAAATCGTCATTTATGGCTCTTGAGGAGGCTACAAAAGCTGTAATTAACAAAAACATCGACGTTCTGGTTACTTGCCCAATAAACAAACACAATATTCAGTCTGAGAACTTTAAGTTCCCCGGACACACAGAGTATCTTACTAAAGCCTCTAAAAGTAACGAGTCTGTTATGCTAATGGTTAGCGACCTTATGAAGATTGGCGTTGCAACAGGACACGTTCCGGTAAACAAAGTTGCAGAAAATCTGTCAGAGGAGTTGATTATACGCAAGTTAGAGATAATAAACAAATCTATGATTAAAGACTTTGGTATAAGAAAACCACGCATTGCCGTTCTTGGGTTAAACCCTCATGCCGGTGATAATGGGCTGCTTGGTACCGAAGAACAGAATATAATTATACCAGCAATAGAGAAAGCCAAAGAGAAAGATATTATGGCTTTTGGCCCTTTCCCTGCTGATGGATTCTTTGGATCTGATAATTTTAAAAAGTTTGATGCTATACTTGCAATGTATCACGATCAAGGTTTAATTCCTTTTAAGGCTCTTGCTTTTGACTCTGGTGTAAACTACACAGCCGGACTACCAATAATAAGAACCTCTCCGGCACACGGAACGGCTTACGAAATTGCTGGTAAAAATGTAGCATCGCCAGACTCTTTAAGACAAGCACTATATCTTGCTGTTGATATCTTTAAGAACAGACGTAAATGGGAAGAGTTAAACAGAGATCCTCTGAAAAAGCAAACCCCCGAACATGATATGTACATTCCTGACAGTGCTCCCGTAAATAAAGACAGGGAGAATAACGAAGAGTAAAATACAATTATCTATATCACAAAAAAGTTTCATACAAATCAAAAAGTATGAAACTTTTTTTTACTCCAATTGTTCTACCGGATATTTAAATGTAACACACATGTCAAAAATATCTAAACAAGAAGCGCTTGATTATCATTCAAGCGGACGTCCGGGAAAAATTGAAGTTATTGCCACTACACCGGCAAATAATCAAAAAGATCTGTCGCTAGCGTACTCTCCTGGTGTTGCTGAACCTTGCCTTGAGATTGAGAAGAATGCCAACGATGCCTATAAATATACCGCAAAGGGAAACCTTGTTGCTGTTATATCAAACGGAACAGCTGTATTAGGGCTTGGTAACATTGGTGCTCTGGCATCAAAACCGGTAATGGAAGGAAAAGGGTTACTATTTAAAAAATTCGCAGATATCGATGTATTTGACATTGAAATTGACACTGAAGATCCTGAAAAATTTATTGATACAGTAAAACATATAGCACCTACATTCGGAGGTATTAATCTGGAAGATATTAAAGCACCGGAATGTTTTGAGATAGAACAGAGGTTAATAGAAGAGCTTAATATCCCCGTTTTTCACGATGACCAACACGGAACCGCAATTATATCAGGTGCAGGACTAATAAATGCACTAGAACTATGCAACAAGAAACCTGAAGAGGTTACTGTTGTAATAAATGGGGCAGGAGCCTCTGCAAACTCATGTGCAAAAATATACATGGCTCTGGGTATTAAGAGAGAGAATATTATTATGCTCGATAGCAGAGGTGTTATTTCTGATAAAAGAACAGATCTTAACGCATTTAAAAGGGAGTTTGCAACAAGCAGAGATATCACTACTCTTAAAGAGGCTATTGTTGGTGCTGATGTATTTCTTGGACTATCTGTGGCCGATGTCCTTAATAAAGATATGATAAGATCTATGGCAAATAATCCGGTTGTATTTGCGCTTGCAAATCCTAAACCAGAGATATCATATGAGGAGGCTAAAAGCTCAAGAGATGATCTTATTTTTGCTACAGGACGAAGTGACCATCCTAATCAGGTTAATAACGTATTAGGATTTCCTTTTATATTCAGAGGAGCGCTGGATGTAAAAGCAACAAAGATTAATGAGGAGATGAAGATTGCTGCTGTATATGCACTTGCAAAGCTTGCCAAAGCAGATGTTCCTGATTACGTGAAAGAGGCATACAACACAAATAAGCTTGAATTCGGAAAAGATTACATCATTCCTAAACCTCTTGATTTAAGATTAATAAAAGAGATATCGGTAGCCATTGCAAAGGCTGCAGTTGAAACGGGAGTTGCCAGACAACCAATAACAGATTGGGAAGCATACGCTAATGAATTAGAGAAAAGAGTATAGGTTATATATTATGGGTGGCTCAGGGTAGCCACCCGAATATTAACAAGATAAAGTATCTCAAAACAGCAGTTGTGTTAACTACAATTACCATATCTCATAATTTAAAAAGCGTCATGTTTTAAAGTAGTTTAACCATACAATCATTTCGTAATACATATTGGGGGTTTAACTAAATATAACATTTCAGACACTTCGTATTATTGCATATTTCTTTATATTTGTGATGTATAAACCTTTCGTATTAAATGACTGAATCAAAAAAGGATAAATATATCCAGAAACTAAAGAATAAATATATTCTTGCTGTATATAACGAAACCACTTTTATTGAGGTTTTTAAGCTACGTTTATCAAGATTAAATGTATTTGTAACAATAGGAATCACATCAATTGTACTTATTGCACTTACAACACTTATAATTGCCTATACACCATTAAGAGAATATATACCTGGTTATCCTGATTCAAACATGCGCATAAGCATGATTAATAATGCTGCAAAATTAGACTCACTTGAACATGCATTAAACCAGTACGAACAGTTTACAGGTGTTTTGCACCAAATAGTTAATGGCAAGGTTCCGGAGAGTCACTCTACAGAGATGGATACTACGGTTAAATACAACAACATTGAATTTACCAGATCTATTGAGGATTCACTACTACGAAAGCAGATAGAGGATGAAGATCAGTTTAACCTATCTATAACTGACGATTCTGAAAAACCGGTAAAATTCTCGCAGTTACATTTCTTTGCTCCAATACAGGGAAGTGTAACCAGAAAATTTGACCCGCTGGCAAATCATTACGGAACAGATATCGTTACCGGAGGAAACAAAATTGTTAGTGCAACACTATCTGGTACAGTTGTTATGGCAAACTGGACACTTGCAACAGGATACGTTATACAAATACAACACGATAACAACCTCATATCAATTTATAAACATAATGCCGAGCTTCTTAAAGAGGTAGGGTCGCATGTTGAGGCTGGCGAAAGCATAGCCATAGTTGGTAATTCCGGCGAACTAACAACAGGGCCTCATCTGCACTTTGAAATATGGCATAATGGTAACCCTGTTAATCCGGAGAAATATATCCTGTTTTAACTAAGCACGATATATTTATTATTTGGCACTACTATAACTTTTAATGTACTGCCACAATTACAGAAAATAGATTTATAATAGATGAAGAAAATTGCAATTCTGGGGTCTACAGGATCAATCGGAACACAAACTCTTGAGATAATTTCTGAACATAAAGATAAATTTCAGGCTGAGGTTCTTACTGCAAATAATAATATCGACCTTCTTGCCGAACAGGCTAACAAATTCAATCCTAATGTGGTAGTTATAGCAAACGAGGATAGATACCACGAACTAGTTGATAAGATAGACAACCCTGATATTAAGGTTTATGCGGGTAGTAAAGCTATAGCTGATGTAGTTTCTATGTCAACAGTTGATATTGTTCTTACTGCAATGGTAGGGTTTTCTGGTCTGGAACCAACAATTGGAGCTATTAAGGCTAAAAAACCTATTGCTCTTGCCAATAAGGAGACACTTGTTGTTGCTGGCGATCTTATTACCAGACTTGCAGCAGAGAATAGTGTACCAATACTTCCGGTTGATTCAGAACACTCGGCTATATTCCAATGTTTAACAGGCGAATGGAATAATAAGATAGAGAAGATATACCTTACAGCATCAGGAGGCCCTTTTAGAGGATACAGTGAACAGATGCTAAAAGGTGTTACAAAAGAAGATGCACTGAAACATCCTAATTGGGATATGGGATCTAAAATAACAATTGACTCTGCCACAATGATGAATAAAGGACTTGAGGCTATAGAGGCAAAATGGTTATTTAATCTTGCTCCTGAGCAGATAGAGATAATTGTACATCCGCAAAGTATTGTACACTCTATAGTTCAGTTTGAAGACGGATCAATGAAAGCACAAATGGGACTACCAGATATGCGTGTTCCTATTCAGTACTCTTTAACATATCCTGACAGATTTAAGTCATCGTTTAAACGATTCAACTTTCTGGATTATCCAACACTAAGCTTTCATAAACCAGATCAGGAGGTGTTTAAATGCATTAAACTTGCATATTACGCTATGCAAAAGGGTGGTAATATGCCGTGTATTATGAATGCTGCAAACGAGATTGCTGTTGAGGCCTTTCTTAATGAGGAGATAAAATTCACTGATATCCCTGAGTTAATTGGCAACAGTATGGATAACATACAATTTATTCAGAAGCCAGATCTTGAAGACTATATAAAAACAGATAAAGAAACGAGAGAGTACACAAAGAAAAAAATTAGTTAAGATATGGAGACAGTTATTAAAATATCGCAATTCTTATTAAGCCTGTCTATATTAATATTACTGCATGAAATGGGGCACTTTGCTTTTGCAAAGTTGTTTAAAACCAGAGTCGAGAAATTCTACCTGTTTTTTAACCCCTGGTTTTCGCTTCTTAAGTTCAGATATAAAGAGACCACATACGGTATTGGATGGCTTCCGCTGGGAGGGTACGTTAAAATTGCAGGTATGATTGATGAATCTATGGATAAAGAGCAGATGAAAAAGCCTGCGCAACCATGGGAATTCAGATCAAAACCTACATGGCAACGACTATTAATTATGCTTGGGGGAGTTTTGGTAAACTTTGTTTTAGGATTCTTTATATATATAATGATTCTGTTTGCATGGGGTGAGAGAACCCTACCAAACGAGAATATAAATGATGGTATATGGACCACAAATAATCTAGTTGGAGAACTAGGTATTAAAACAGGCGACAAAATAATTGCATTTAACGGAGAGCCTGTTGGAGATAAAAGTTTTCAGGATGTTATGTCTGATTTTATTGTTAGTAAAACAATTGATATAGAGCGTAATGGCAAGAAAATCACACTTGAAATTCCTGTTAATTTTATTGAGAAATTAATTGATAATAAGTCCAGATTATTATACTATCCTAGAATACCATTCTATATATCAACTGTTTCTGACAGCTCAGAAAATGTAGGAATAATAAAGGTACGCGATAGAATACTATCTGTAAACAATGTAGAGGTAAAATACTTTGATGAGTTTAAAGATATTGCAGCTCAGTTTAAAGGTAGCACTGTAGATATAAAGCTAGAGAGAGATGGTAAAGTAATGAATGTTGATGCCAAGATAAGCAACGATGGTAAACTTGGTGTTATACCTGCAATCTTTAATCTTGATCAGCTTGATAAGCTTGATATATACAATTTTGTATACAAAAAATACACATTTACCGAAGCTATACCAGCGGGTATAGATAAAGGTGTTAACAAAATGGCCAACTATCTTAAACAGCTTAAACTTATTGTAAATCCTAATACCGGCGCATACAAAGGCATTGGAGGCTTTGGTACAATAACAAAACTGTTTCCTCAGGTATGGGATTGGCAAACCTTCTGGGAGATAACTGCACTATTGTCGTTAATGCTGGGTATTATGAATGTTCTACCTATTCCTGCTCTTGATGGAGGTCATGTAATCTTCTTATTATATGAGATGATTACCCGCCGTAAACCAAGTGAAAAGTTTATGGAGTACGCACAGATAATAGGTATGCTTATACTACTTACTCTATTTATATATGCCAACGGAAATGATATATTCAGATGATAATGGCAGTGGATTAATGCCTTATAAAATCTGTTTTATAAAGTTTCTATAAACAGATTTTAATTCTGATACATTTATTTTTTATACATTTACAAAGAATAAAAACCATAATATTATGATTATAGCAGCAATAGGAATCTGGCAAATTGTTTTAATAGTGGCTTTAATTCTTCTTCTGTTCGGAGGTAAAAAGATACCTGAACTTATGCGCGGGCTGGGTCAGGGAATGAATGAGTTTAAAAAGGCCTCAAACGAAGATAAAAAGGACAACAAAAAAGACGAAGAGAAGAAAGAGGATAAATAGAGCTGTAAATATTACAGATACAATATATAAGAGGTTTTGTTTGTAAAAACAGAACCTCTTTTCTATATAGGATTATAATTGGTATCGATGTTACACGCAACGTCGCCACTGAAAGCCACCAAAGCATACCGTGTCGCAATCAAAACACTCAACGTCACAGCAGATACTATATATCCTGCAAACAAAACCCTCACAGACACATCTTTAATCTATGTTCCGATATATTTTTGATTAAAAAAAGAGATTGTAGTATAATTATCTGAAGAACTAAACAGAGAACTATTTGCTATAGCTTATTCGGCTCATGATCAATTCAGTTGGTTTTTAATATGATAGCCTTTAGATAACTATCAAAGACCTTACCAGATAAAAGGAGGGTGTCCGTCCTTTTATCTTATCTCTTAGAAACTGTTCCGTGAGTTCAACTAATAACTGCCGAGATGCTCCGAATAACTTTTTCGGATCTACTCAACAGAACGGAGCCCCTAAAAAATAGTTCGTGAGACATCGCCAGTAAAACGGAAGCAATACCACTGTGCCATTATGGCTTAAAAAGCTTATATAAACGTACTCTTTCTGATTTTTGGCGCTTCAGTTTATTGAATAAAGCACCAAAGTTATATCTGTATGCCTTTCTACTTAACAACAAGAGCCTGAATTAATGTTTATTACACCTTTATCGCACCAGATTAAATCACTTTTTTCACTCTTTTGCCGTTTTTCTCACCGGAGTAAGCCCCAACAACTATTTTTTGGGTGTATCGCCCATCGGCTGAACCCTATCTTATGAATCAGATAGATATATTACGTGCAACGTTGCAACAGATTGTAATATTATACATTATCAATAACCAGCAAAAAACAGCCCAACAGAGTAATCTGTTGGGCTGTTAACTCTATTATATGTATAATGTATTAAATCTTCTTAGTAATAGCCTTAATACCCGGAAGCTCTTTACCCTCTATATACTCAAGTAGCGCTCCTCCGGCAGTTGATATATAACTTATTTTATGAGCCAAGCTATACATATTAACAGCAGCAATAGAGTCGCCACCACCAATAAGCGAGAATGCACTCTTATCTGTTGCTCTGGCAACAGCCATAGCCACCTTAAGGGTTCCTAACGAGAAATTTGGCATCTCAAATACACCTATAGGTCCATTCCAGAGTATTGTTTGTGAGTTCTCAATAACCTCCTCAAACAGATTGGCGCTCTTAATACCTACATCCAGTCCCATCCAACCATCTTCAATATTCATCACATCGCAATGTTTAATATTGGCATCGTTACTGAACTTATCTGCAACAATACAGTCTGACGGAAGATATAATTTAACACCTTTCTCTTTAGCTTTATCAATTACACTCTTTGCAACATTTATGTAATCGTCCTCTACCAACGAACTACCAACATTACCGCCCATTGCTTTAATAAATGTAAAGATAATACCTCCGCCAATAATCAGGTTATCTACCTTCTCTAGCAGAGCCTCTATAATATGTATCTTGGTTGATACCTTAGATCCTCCCAGAATTGCGGTAAATGGTTTCTGCGATCCCTGTATAGCCTTATTAATATTCTGTATTTCACTCTCAATAAGATATCCAAGCATCTTATCTTTTGGAAAGTATTTTGCTATAGTATATGTAGATGCATGCGCTCTGTGTGCTGTACCAAATGCATTATTAACATATACATCGCCAAGTGAAGCCAATTGTTTAGCAAAACCTTCATCTGCCGATGTTTCACGTTTATCAAACCTAAGGTTCTCCAGCATCATTATATCGCCACTCTTAAGGTTGGTCGCCATATCAGAAGCTTCTTTACTAAAACAGTCTTCAGCATACTTAACCTCACTGTCCATAAGCTTTGCTATATGCGGTATAATATGCTTTACAGACATCTCCGGACGTTTCTCTCCTTTTGGTCGTCCAAGGTGGGTAAGAAGAATAACTGATCCGCCATCAGTAAGAATCTTACGAATTGTTGGTATTGCAGTTATTATTCGTGTATCGTCTGTAATATTATTATCGCTATCAAGTGGTACATTAAAATCTACCCTTACAAGCGCACGTTTTCCGTAGAAATTATAATCATCTACAGAGAAAGCATCTTTAACAGCCTTTATTCCCGGCAGCTTCTTTCCTTCAATATACTCAAGTAGTGCTCCTCCGGCAGTTGATATATAACTTACCTTATGAGCAAGACTATACTTATTAACAGCAGCAATAGAGTCGCCTCCACCAATAAGTGAATACGCCCCTTTATCTGTTGCTCGTGCTACAGCAAGTGCAACTTTAAGGGTTCCTGTAGAGAAGTTTGACATTTCAAATACACCAATAGGGCCATTCCATAATATTGTTGACGATTGTTCTATTATCTCAGAGAACTTATTGGCACTTTTAATTCCTATATCAAGCCCCATCCAGCCACTCTCTATAGCGTCTGTTGCACAGTTCTTAATACTTGCATCGTTACTGAATTTATCTGCAACAATACAGTCCGATGGCAGGTGCAGTTTAACCCCTTTAAGCTCTGCCTTCTCCATAATGCGTTTTGCCACATCAATATAGTCCTCCTCAACCAACGATGCACCTACATTACCGCCTTTAGCTTTAATAAAAGTAAATATAATTGCCCCACCAATAATAAGGTTATCTACCTTCTCTAACAGAGCCTCTATAATATGTATTTTAGTAGACACCTTAGAGCCACCAACTATTGCAGTAAACGGGCGTTCTGCCTTTTTAATTACCTTATCAATATTTTTTATCTCATTCTCAACAAGGTAACCAAGCATCTTATCGTAAGGAAAGTAATTTGCAATGGTACATGTAGATGCATGCGCTCTGTGTGCTGTACCAAATGCCTCCATAACATATGCATCGCCCAACTTAGATAACGACTCAGCAAAAGCTTCATCGCCTCTCTTCTCCTCAGGATAGAACCTAAGGTTCTCAACAATCATCACCTCGCCTGGCTCCAGATTTTTTGACATCTCAACTGTTGAGCTACTAAGTGGATCTGTAGCAAACTTTACTTCTGCATGTAATTTTTTTGATAAATGCGGTACAATATGTTTTACCGACAACGACTCATTAAACTTTCCATCCGGACGCCCCAGATGTGTTAATAATATAACCGATCCGCCCTCTGTAAGGATTTTTCTGATAGTAGGAATTGCTGTAACAATTCTTGTATCATCGGTTATCTCTAGATTCTCATTCAAGGGTACATTAAAATCTACCCTAACCAAAACTCTTTTTCCAGAAAACTGATAGGTATCTATATTATTCATTAATACGGAGTTGTTTATTGTTTCTCTTATTTACAATAATTAGGTACTATTTTTTGTAACTTTGAAAAGTTGTACAAAGATACAATCTTTAAGCGAAACAAGCCATGAGTATCAGAAACATATACACAGAATGATTTAGTATCTGTTTTTGAGTAATGTAGCACAGATAATTAGTATCTGCGGTGCCTAAATATGTTGCTAAATACAAGTTTTAAAGAGCAGGCAACAGATTAATTATTAACAGTACCCTTGTAAAACTATTTATTAAAGGCTATTACATGGCATTTATAACCCTTTAGTAATTATGCTATTTAAAGAGATTACCGGACATAACGACATAAAAACAAGATTAATAAACGGCATTAATAGCGGACGTTTTGGGCATGCACAGTTATTTGCCGGACCTGAAGGCAATGGAGCCCTTGCCTTGGCAATTGCCTATGCACAATATGTTAATTGCAAAGGCGATAAAACAGACGATGCGTGTGGTACCTGTAGCTCTTGTGTAAAATACAATAAGCTGGTACATCCCGATCTGCACTTTATTTTCCCACACCAATCATATAAATCCGGATCGCGAGAGAAAGAGCGCAATGCTCTTCTTATTAAGTGGAGAGATTTAATGTCAAAAAATCCATATATATCTGAAAACAGTTGGTATTCATTTATAGGAATGGATAATAAGCAGGGGCTAATAAACAAAGATGATAGTGTTGATATTATAAAGGCATTATCTATGAAATCGTTTGAAGCTGAATATAAGGTTATGGTTATATGGCTGCCTGAACGCATGAATGATACTGCTGCAAATAAAATTCTTAAGCTACTTGAAGAGCCTCCTGAGAAGACACTGTTTATACTTGTAACTAATAGTCAGGACAGAATAATAAAGACAATTACCTCACGTACGCAGATAACCAAAATACCTGCCATAAAGCGCAGTGACATTATAGGCTCACTTATTAACAAACATAGTGTTGACAGCGAAACAGCAGAGGAGATAGCAAAATACTCAAACGGTAATTTTGCAAAAGCTATTGAGGCCAAAAACAACTGGGGGCATGAGGATGAACACCTTGATCACTTCAGGAATCTGTTACGCTACTGTTGGGGACGCAAGATAATTGAGATATCGTCATGGGTTGAGGATACAGCAACACGTGGTCGTGAAGATATTAAACAATTACTGCTACGTGGTTCGCAAATTATAAGAGAGAATATTATGCAGACGGTAGATTGTGACGAGATATCGTTTACAACACCATACGAGAAAGCATTTATAGAGAAGTTTCACGTATTTGTTAAGCCGGAGAATATAAGCGATGCATACGATATACTAAATCAGGCATATATTGATATTGCCAGAAATGCCAATGTTAAAATTGTGCTAACAGACATGTCGTTTAAACTAGCTGCACTATTCTTTCCTCGTAATAAAGGGTAATAGAGTATAAAAATCAGGTATAACTCTGCTATAATCTATTTTTATTTAACTTTGTGGGTCAGAATAGACAAAAATTCCATATATTATCATGGCTAAACGCCATTTAACTTTTAATTGAAATTATGAATTGTAACGAATGTTCAAAAGGGTGTTCGGTAATTAAAGAAGAATCAACAGACTACTATATATGTGCCACAGATGGTTATAATAAACTTAATGTACATAACTGGCTAAGCGACATTCCGTCGTCGCCACATAAGGACGAGGTTGTTGAGATCCGATTCAAAAACACCCGAAAAGGATACTATATAAATACAAATAGTTTATCATTAAAAAAGGGAGATATAGTGGCTGTTGAAGCATCTCCCGGACATGATATAGGTGTTGTATCGCTTACAGGCGAACTGGTAAATAAACAGATGAAAAAGATCAATTACCATCCGCCTCACGGAGAGTTCAGAAAAATTTACCGCAAAGCCAAGCCTGTAGATATAGAGAAGTGGGAGTTAGCCCAATCGTTAGAGAACGATACAATGATACGCTCAAGACAGATTGTAAATAATCTGAATCTGGATATGAAGATTGGTGATGTTGAGTATCAGGGCGATAAGACAAAGGCTATATTCTACTATATTGCCGATGAAAGGGTAGATTTCCGTGAGCTTATTAAGGTACTTGCTGATGAGTTCAAGATACGTATAGAGATGCGCCAGATTGGTACTCGTCAGGAGGCTGGTCGTATAGGTGGTATAGGTGCTTGTGGTCGTGAGTTATGCTGCAGCACATGGATAACAAACTTTGTATCTGTAACTACCAATGCTGCACGTTATCAGGAGATATCTCTTAATCCGCAAAAACTTGCAGGGCAGTGCAGTAAGCTTAAGTGTTGTCTGAATTACGAGCTTGATGCATATCTTGATGCACGTAAAGATTTCCCGGATATAAGAACTATTCTTGAAACAGCTGATGGTAATGCTTACCATATAAAAACAGATATCTTTAAGAAGATAATGTGGTATAGTTTTGATCCTAATTCTGCTGTAAATATCACTGCTGTTCCGGTAAAAAGAGTTAACCAGATTATAAGAATGAACAGATCTGGTAAAAAACCTCTTACACTTGTTGATGCAAAAGATATTAAGTTAGAGAATAAGAATCTGGACTTTAAGAATGTTGTTGGTCAGGATAGTTTAACACGTTTTGAGGATAAAAAACCTAAAAAGAGATCAAACAATAAACGAAACAAAAATAAAAGACGTCGCCCTAATAATGAGAAGAGGAATAACAACCAGAAGAAGAAATAGTATTATTTCAGGAATCTGTCTTACTCTTATGCTTGGCCTTTTTGCATGTTCTGACAGCAAAACAGTGTATGAAGATAGTTATCAGACAGATCAGGGAGAGTGGAGCAAGGATAAGGTATATTCATTTACATATAATGTAACAGATACTGTATCGGCACACAACATACTGTTTAATGTAAGACATACAGGGCTATATCCAAGAATGAATCTGTATCTGTTTACAAGTGTTGAATCGCCGGGAGGCGGGGAGATAAATGATACACTTGAGATATATCTGGCAGATAAACGAGGCAAATGGCTTGGTAAAGGCTGGGGAGATATATGGACTCGTAAGGTTACATACAAACGTAATGTAAGATTCCCGAAAAAAGGAGATTACATATTTAACATAAGACACGGTGAGCGTACCGATGTACTTAGTGAGATACTTGATTTAGGAATTGAGATAGAACAAATAAAAAAATAATCTAATAGATTGTGGGGCAGAATAAACTAGAACGTTTTGCAGAGCTGAACGAATTTGACAATGTATTTCAGCCTGCTTTTGATGATACTTTCAGAAAAGATTGGGTATTAAAGGGGAAGTGGCATAAAGAGATCTTTAAGAATGACAATCCTATTGTTCTTGAACTTGGATGCGGAAAAGGAGAGTACACTGTTGGTTTAGGTAAAAGATATCCGGATAAAAATTTTATTGGAATAGATATAAAAGGAAACAGAATGTGGGTAGGTGCAAAAGAGGCACTAGAGAATGATATGAACAATATCCGCTTTCTGCGTACAAGAATAGAGATTATTGAGTCGTTTTTTGCAGAAAATGAGATTAGCGAGATATGGATTACATTTCCTGACCCGCAACTTAAAAGAGGCAAAAAGAGACTCACCTCTGCACGTTTTCTTAATGCATACAAAACCTTTCTTAGAAAGGATGGTGTAGTGCACCTGAAGACAGATAATAGAGAACTTCATGATTTTACAAATGAGATAGCAAAGCTAAACAATTTGAGTGTTGTGGCTAAGGAGACCGATCTGTATAATTCTGATATAGATTCTGATATCCTTGCTATAAAAACATATTATGAACAGCAATATCTTAATCAGGGGCTTCCTATTACCTATATCCAATTTGGTCTTAACAACAATGAGTTAATCAACCCTCCGTTTGATAAAGAGGAGAAATAGCATAAGATATGGAGGAGACCTTTTTTGAGCGGGTATACAGCTTTGTAAGAGAGATACCAAAAGGCAGGGTATGCACATATGGTCTTGTTGCCAAGTACATAGGTTCGCCGGGTGCCGCAAAAATGGTTGGCTGGGCTCTTAACAAGTGTTCAAATGCAAAGGAGTATGTTCCGGCACACAGGGTTGTAAACAGCAAGGGTATACTATCTGCAAAGCAACATTTTGGTGGCTCCTCTATGCAGCAATTATTACAGAACGAAGGCATTAATATATCTAATGATAAGATAATAGATTTTAAAACTGTTCTGTGGGATCCGGGCGATGAGTATTAACACATATATATGTTAAAATACTAACCTGAATCTGATAAGATATTTTATTACATTCATAGTAAATCTAATAGAGGCATTTATTTTATCTTTGCATCTGTTAGATTTATTGTATAAGCAGACTATAATAATTTAGATAAACAAAAAAACAATATATACGTTATGGAGAAAAACTTTAACAGATACCTGGTTACCTCTGCTTTGCCTTATGCAAACGGACCGGTACACATAGGGCACCTGGCCGGCGTGTACATACCTTCAGATATATACACCCGATATCTTCGACTTAAAGGAGAGGATGTTCTTTCAATTTGTGGTTCAGACGAACATGGTGTACCAATTACAATAAAAGCAAAGAAAGAGGGCGTTTCTCCACAAGATATTGTAGACAAATATCATAATATCATAAAAGAGGCGTTTAAAGGGCTTGGAATATCATTTGATATCTATTCAAGAACATCATCTGATATACACAAAGAGACAGCCTCTGATTTCTTTAAAACACTTTACGATAAAGGTGAATTTATTGAGAAGACAACACAGCAGTTTTACGATGAGGAGGCTAAACAGTTTTTAGCAGACAGATACATTACAGGAACATGTCCGCATTGTAAAAATGATAAGGCATATGGCGACCAGTGCGAGGCTTGTGGTACATCGCTTAATGCAACAGATCTTATTGAAGCAAAAAGTGCAATAACAGGTAACAAGCCTGTATTAAAAGATACAAAACACTGGTTCCTTCCGCTTGATAAGCATGAAGCATTCTTAAAAGAGTGGATACTAGAGAACCATAAAGAGTGGAAGCCTAATGTATACGGGCAGTGTAAAAGCTGGCTTGATTTGGGATTACAACCACGCGCAGTAAGTCGCGATTTAGATTGGGGTGTTCCAGTTCCGGTTGAGGGCGCTGATGGTAAGGTTCTGTATGTGTGGTTTGACGCTCCTATTGGTTATATATCAGCAACAAAAGAGCTTACACCAAATTGGGAAGATTACTGGAAGAAAGATGATACCAAGCTTGTGCACTTTATTGGTAAAGATAATATTGTGTTCCACTGTATTGTTTTTCCATCGATGCTTAAAGCAGATGGCAGCTATATACTACCAGAAAATGTTCCTGCTAATGAGTTCCTGAATCTTGAGAACGATAAGATCTCGACATCAAGAAACTGGGCAGTATGGTTACATGAATATCTTGAGGACTTTAAGGGTAAAGAGGATGTATTAAGATATGTACTATGTGCTAATGCTCCTGAAACCAAGGATAACGACTTTACATGGCGAGATTTTCAGGCAAGAAACAATAATGAGCTTGTAGCAATACTTGGTAATTTTGTTAACCGTGCTCTTGTTCTTACTCACAAATATTTTAATGGTGTTGTGCCAGCCAAGGCTGAACTTACCGATTACGATAAGGAGGTACTTGCTGAGATTCCTGTAATTAAACAAAAGGTTGAGAAGAATATTGAGATATATAAGTTCCGTGAAGCACTTAAAGAGCTTATGAATCTTGCCAGACTGGGTAACAAGTATCTTGCCGATACTGAGCCATGGAAGCTTATTAAAACAGATGAAGAGAGAGTTAAGACTATACTTAATATATCTCTACAGATTTCGGCGTCGCTGTCGGTACTTATGGAACCATTTATACCTTTCTCAGCAGATAAACTTAAAGGTTTCCTAAACATATCTGATATTAGCTGGGAGAACGTAGGAAGTAGTGATATTATAGCTACCGGACACCAGATTAATAAAGCATCGCTTCTGTTTGAGAAGATAGATGATAAAGAGATAGAGGTGCAGCTTCAGAAACTGGAAGAGACAAAAAAGGCAAACCTTGCAGATAATTACACTCCGGCAGAACAGAAAGAGAATGTAAGTTTTGATGATTTCATGAAGATGGATATCAGAACTGCTACAATTCTATCTGCAGAAAAGGTTGCAAAAACAAAGAAGTTACTTAAACTAGAGGTTGATACTGGTGTTGATAAACGTACCGTTGTTTCTGGTATAGCAGAGTATTACAAACCCGAAGATATTATTGGTAAACAGGTTAGTATATTAATTAACCTTGAACCAAGAAAAATTAAAGGTATTGAGAGTCAGGGAATGATATTAATGGCCGAAGATGCAGATGGCACATTACAGTTTATCTCTCCTACAAATACAATAAAAAACGGATCTGAGATCAGATAATATATTTAGCCGCCCATTAAGGCGGCTATTTTTTTATACCTCTTCGTAATCTACATAATCGCCCTCGTCTTTTAAAATAGACGACTTATTTTTCTTCTCAGCTCCCTTTATTGTTACTTCTCCCTCTTTTTTCTGCTCCTGATTAAAATCCGGATTCATTTTTGACTGCCATTTTTTCATGAATCTGACAAAAAGGAATCTAAATAGTAATCTGAATGCAAGAATTACAAGAAAAAAGATCAATAAAAACCTTAAAAACCCCATAATGTTAGCTAATAATTTGCACTAAGTTCAAATGGATCAGGATATTCGTGTTTAATCCTTCTCACAAACTTCTTCTTACTTAGTACAACATTCACGCCAAACCATAAATTAAAGTTCTTTGTGTAAGCTCCGTATGGTACTCCGCCAAAACTATCATACTGAAAAATACCAAACAGATTATCTGTAGCTAAAAATAGCTGAACAGGTCCGGCATTAATATCAAGTCCTAAACCAATATTTGCATATGTTTTATGCATTATTGAGTATGATATTGTTGTTTTAGTAAATTTATTAAGATCAAACGTTGCTGCAAGTGTAAACGATTGTGCAACATTATTGTGCATAATATGCGTTTTAGATAGTAATCCAAGATTCAGCTTCCTTGATGCCTCATAGTTGGCTGAGAAGTTAATTTTTGGTCCTAATTCAGACGTGTACTCTATCTCCTTAATATTATACGTGCTATTATTTTTTATCTCCTCTAAAACTCCTTTTATATACTTATTCTCCTCTTTACCTTTATCTGAATCATTTCCGAATGCACCATCTGCATTAGCCCCTTTAAACATATAATCACCCTTAAGTTCAAAAACCTTTGCCTCTTTTTTCCAACTAATAAAACCAAGATCCATAAAACTACCCTCTAACTGCATTTTACCAGTTCTAAAGGTGAAGCCAAGGTCTATTCCAATACCAAAGTTACCAGGTAATTTTCCTAATTCAATCTTGCCACTATTGAATTTAAGCTGTTTAAACCACTTCTCCTCATCCAGAACCAGTGTAATTGGATAATTACTCTGGGTGTGTATATCTGACTCTACAGCATATCCCTGCCCCTCTACATATTGTAATGATATATCAGCCTTCTTAATCCTGAAATCGAGATGTCCGAACAGCATCTTTGGTCTGACTCCAATAACCAAATTTCCGTCGTTAAAACTCTTATTAAATCCTATGCCAATCTCCTCCCAATATGTAATTGCCATATTAAGTCCGCTAAAGTCGGTCTTTTTGTCCTCAAAACTACCGTTACCAACCATAATAAGCTCCAGCATATTCTTTGGGATATCAAACCGTTGCTCAAAACGTCCAGACCAGTCAAAACTAATCTCAAAATCGTGAGTGGCAAACCCATAGTTTAGCATAGATACATAAATATCTGATTGCAATGATAGTTTATTGCCTGAGATTTTACCTAGAAACTCCTCTGGTTTCTGCGATCTGTGAAATGGCGTTATAACAGAGTCTTTATATTCACCTTCGCCTCTGTATATTATATCAGATAATTTGAGATCATATGAATGTATACTCATATTAAGTGACGAAACAAAGGGAAGCCCAAGATAACTCTTATATTTACCTCTGAAAGCAGGATTCTGCATTTTGCTTTGGGGTATATTCCGCATAAAATACATTGTATTACTCTGCTGTGACCAAACAGAGCCTACAACTGTAAACACAACCAATATCGAAATAAATATTCTATTCATCTGTTCTATAATAATAAATCAGATGTCGGGGATAAATCAGCTTATAGCATGTAAATTAACTGAATAAATAGTGCCAACATCAATTTTCATAAGTTTAATTTGTTCATATTTATCATATGCAACCTGCATATTTAATTATCTACGTTTGTAGAATAACTCATTATACATGTTTCATAATTTTAAATCAAGTCCAAGGTCTCTCAGTTCTATATAGTATGATAGTTTATAATCTGAATAAAACTTCGATCCTCCTTCAGGCCAATCAGGGGTAGTAGATTTCATCTCTACTATTATTGAATTAGCTTCCTTAAATTTGTCAATCATTCGTTCGGGGATAACAAACGGAACCTCGTTAGATACTACCTTTGAGGTATCCACACGCCCTCCTGGTAATAATGGAGGTCTTGTCAAAAGCATCTTTCTAGGCACAAGGCGCCCCAGTTCCAATTTGTTTACTTTATCATATAAAACAAATTCCACAAACATCTCAACCGGAAACTGATTCTTAATTATACATACTCCTTTTATCTCTTCTGTTACTGTCTCTTTAAGTGTAAATCTCATTGGCAATGTATCTCTCAGCATTATATTGCTAAACTTAACATACATTGGTATCTCAAAGTGAAGACTTACGGTTAACGAATCTGTAGGGGTAATCTTATTTAATATCGTATTATCCTGTTCTGAGTTAAAGGTGATGGTTCCTGTTGATGTTACTTTACTTGGCTTTCCGGTAATAAACTCTCTAACCCTTGAGTTTGTCTCATTCAGCTCTATAACTTCTGTAACAGGATCAAGATGTGATATTGGATAACTAAAATCTATTACCCCACCTTTATCCTTTCCCTCTTCAATATCATATGTATTACCACTATTATCAGTACCAATAATGCTAAAATTGCCCTGTATTGGTATGCTAAAACTGTTTCGGTAATATATCTTTCCTATAGGTGTTATTATATCCAGGTTATCAGGAATAAGGTCAAAAAATGGTATCTTAATAACACTCTCTGTAATATTGTAAACCTTTTTGCCAAGATAGCCCTCTACATTTGATATATCTTTTGATGCATGGGTTATTGAGTATTCTATACCAAGATTACCCGTAGCTGTAAGGTATACAAATCCTTTATCAGGAATAATCTCAACCTTTTGGTGCACCTGTATTGCGTTTCCGGTTGTAACATATGAGAAACGCATTTTTGTATTCTTAAGCTCAAATCCAATATTATTATTACTCTGCTTACTTATATTTATATCCTTTGCCAGAGCCTCATCTGATTGTGTTACCATTGGTAATGTAGCATAGTATCTAATATTCATATTACTATTATTAGTAATCTTTATACTCATCTCACCACCTACCATATCAATAATAGATATTCTGGCATCATCGGGAAACGGAAGTGCAACCGAATGAATAGCATCAAATACTTTTTTTGCTCCTGAGGCAATATTTGCTTCTTTGGCAACCGCACTCTTTATTGAAGCCACAATGCTAACATCAGAGGAGAGATTTATGGTTACCCCATCTTTATTCTCAAACATATACTGTATATTACGCAGAAATAGTTTATTTCCTAAAACTGCACCTGCCAAATCAAACTGATTTACAGCAGTATTACTTGATGTAAGAATAAAAGACATATCTCCTACCTTATAGTTTATCTGTGTCTCGTCAGGTCTTACCCCTGTTGACCACAACTCTGCTTTTACCGTAACTGGTATATTCAGATTATTTGTTGCTTTAACCTCACATTTACCAGACACAAGGTCTATAAATGTATACTTGTCGTTTTCTGAAGACCTGTTTCCTTCTGCCAGATTAATGAACCCTTGATTTGTAATATCAACCACAGCACCATTTGCAATATCATTATAATAATCTGGTGTTGGTGTCGAATTTATCTTCATATCATACAACGATATTGATATAGGATCAAAGATAAATTCAGGCAGAGAGTAGTTACCAAATGTAACTGATGAATTATCCTCTTTTGATATGCTAATATAATCAGAGGATGTTATTGTCGCAAGATTATCGTTCCTGTATACAAGTGTAGTAATTCCGAACCCCTCATCAGGGGTCAACTTCATCGAGTCTGAATATTGATCAAACAGATCTTTTGATGTGAGGGTACCATAAACTAGTGCCAAATCTACCTTGGGGGCAAGGTGATTATCCTTACCAAATGTTTCACCATCAAATTTTTCTTTAACACATGACGATGATAAAAAAGAGGTAAGTATCAGTAAAAATATTACAATGTTCCGCATGGTTTTAAATGTTTTACATACAATTTAAGACATTATATGTAAAAAGTCCAGTATTAGAACAAAAAAAATAAATATTTTATAATCAGCTTGATAACTTAAAAAAGATTGTATTCTTATTATTCCCCCTGTATACCTTAAGTGGAGACCGAATTGCAAACTGATCTTTTTTTATTATTTCGCCTTTTTTATTTATTATAAATCGTTTTTTACTTTCACTATCCAGACACTCAATAAAGAAAATCTCTTTATCAGAATAAAGAATATTAATATCTGTAACATTTATATCCTCAATTTCAATAAGAGTATTCTCGTCTCCTTCAGAGTTGTAAATATATATGGTATTATCATTACAGCTTATAACATCAAAATCAGAGTCATTATCAATATCAACTATTATAGGAGCATGTTTAAGGTCATTATCTACTTTAAACATTGTATTTATTTTACCCGTAAGATCTACTGATATAATATTATTGTCAACATCAGATGTAATAAGTTTCATGCTCTCCTTCCCTTTATTAATAAACAGATCGTTATTTATAGGATTAGAGAAAGGTTTTCCAATCTTAACCCTCTCTTCGCCTCGTCTGTTAAGCATATATACCCTGTTTTCGTCGGCAAAAACAATGTAGTCTTTTTTATTTGTCACAAAATGTTTAACCGGATAATTAAGCTTGCTTTCCGTATTTGAATACTTCCAGCCTTTCACCCTCTTACCCTTTATGTCAAATACCATTAATTTTTTATTTATCGCCGGAACAAAATATCTATATTTCTTATTATTATCGTAATCAAACAGTGATAAACCTGCAGATGCACCTCCTGGTATTCTTACAGGATATCCATCAACATTGTTTCCGTTACGATCAATTATGTAAATAAACTCTTTTGTATTAAAAAGATATTGAAGTTTATTGTTTTTATAAACATCAACCTGATAAACAGAGCTTAGTATATCTCCTGCCACATCTCTCTTCCACAAAACCCTGCCTTTATCAGATACCAGATATATTGTATTATTATTATCCTGACAGAACAGCTCAATAGCTCCTTTTTTCTTATGATTTTTTACTACAGCAGGGGTAAAAACAGACAATGTATCCAGTTTAATATTTATCTCATTTAATCGCTTTGTATGTTTTTTTGTGTCTGACACCTCAGTAAGTACAATATTATTATACATATGACTATCCTCTGTAATAATCTGCCATTTTACCATTAACGGAATATCAACACCAATATATTTAAGCGAGTTTGTAACCAGATCAATAGAGCTTTTTGCAGAAGAGTGAGTATTAATATTTTTTATGAACGACGACTTTTCTCTTACTGTACCTGACTCATAATCGTCGATAACTGTTTTTATTGCTATATCTGATCCTGAAGCCACAAGATAATCCTTAAATATAACTGCTGTGAACAACGAATCCGGAGCAAACCATTTTGTAAGTGAAGAACGATCAAGAATATTATACCCTTTATACTTATTCCCCATAAAAGAGGTCAGTAAAGTCTCTTTATATATATCAGACAACTGATTCTCTATTAGTTCAGATGTTACTGAAGGGCTCTTTAATCTGAAGATAATAACATTATCAGCCTCTCTATTATCACCATCAGCTATCTGTGCAAATACTAAATCCTCTTTTACATGATCTTTTATTATAACACTAATAACACTATCGGCCTTTACAAGGTTTGTTCCTCTAAGTTTAGAGGAAAGAAATAGTTCTTGATTATCGAGCCATACACCACAAAAACTACGCGTTGACATAGGTAAAATCTCATTGTACTCCAGTTCATGATTATCCTGTTTTAACAGGGGGTTAAGTACATATCTGTCCTTATCAGAGACATTTGTAAATCCATTTAATACCAGAGCATTATTCTTTATAGATAAATCTAATTCACACCAATCGCCATTTGTAGTTATAAAATCAGCAACAGATCCTCTGCTCATTCTATGTTTTTTTGCTATAACACCTTTTACCGATGGGAAATGGATATACATATTAACCGGTGAATGACTGCCTGCTGTACGTACAGCTTTCTTTAACCCATTAAACTTAACAGCCTCTTTATTTACATCATACTCTCTTATAGATTTTTTAAGTAGCTGTTCTTGTTTGGTATATATAAGTATATCGTCTTTAGCCGTAATAAACCACGTAGTTATATTATTGCTATTCTTACATTTATAAACCCTATTCCCATTATAGTTAGCCGATCTCTCAATATTTCCATTAAATATACTTGACGATAAACTCTCAACATCTCCTTTGCTTATAAACTCTTTTGTCTGAATATAGAATATAAAATTGCTATTCTGTCTTCCGTATGCATGCAGACTCATTAACGATTTGTGCAGTAAAGAAAGGCTATCGGCTCTTTCAAAAACAGATGTAGCTTCATGTACTATGCGTTTAAGATTTGTTTCAGGAATCTTATTCCATATCTTATTACTAAACAATTTCTGCTTTACAGAATTAACATCATTAATGTCAATTATAACAATAGAGTTGTCAGGAATTGTCTTAAAAATATCCGTTTTTGGTTTATCGTTTACCAAACTACACGAAGCAAACAGAAATATAGCTGCTATTAACGTGGTAAATATATTGGTTCTCATATAATTCTAATTGTAACACGCAAAGATAAAAAGAATGTATACATGCTCCAATTCAGCTTTAGGTAAAGTTTTTTCATATATTTATATCTGATTAACCAAATAGGACCTATGACTATAACTGTACAATGTGTAGAGACCCCAAAACAAGTAAAGGATTTTCTGAAAGTGTCGGTTAATATCTATAAAAACGACAAAAACTGGATTCGTCCTCTTGACAAAGATATACTGGCAGTATTTGACAAGAAAATAAATAAACAATTGCGTAAAAGTATATTTATGCGCTGGGTTGTATACAACAACAACCAACCAATAGGACGTATTGCTGCGTTCTGCACCCCCTCTAAGAGTGGTGTTGATGGCGGAGTTGGATTCTTTGAATGTATAGATTCGCAAGAGGTTGCTAACAGATTATTTAACACAGCCAAGGATTGGTTAACAGACAATGGTGCAGACTCTATGACAGGACCAATAAACCTTGGAGACAGAGATAAATGGTGGGGATTATTGGTTGAAGGATTTACTCAGCCAAACTATACCGTTAACTATAATCCGTCATACTATATAGACCTGTTTGAAGATTATGGATTCAAAAACTTCTTTAACCAATATACATATCACCGAAAGATTGCAGGAGGCACTCTGGATCCTTCATTTGCAGAGAAGGCGAAACGTATTGAGGCTAATCCAGCATTTCATATAGAGCGTATAGATAAGAGAAATAAGGATAAGTATTCGCTGGATTTTATGGAGATATTTAACAAAGCATGGGCTACATTTCCAGGGGTACAAAAAATGTCTCCCGTTCATGTTAAGTCACTTATGAAATCACTAAAATCAATACTTGATACAAGGCTTACATATTTTGCATACTATAATAATGCTCCTGTTGCGTTTTTTATAATGATTCCGGATATAAACAGTACCATAAGAAAGTTCAATGGAAAAATGAATATTATAAATAAGGTTAGGTTTGCTCTGGATTTTAAATTGTTAAACAGACCTAAAAAGGCTGTTGGGTTAATTTTTGGTATTGTACCAGAACATCAACGTAAAGGGATACACGGGTATATTATAAATGCTTTTGCAAAAGAGGCAACTAAAAAAAGTTTCCAATACACTGATCTGGAATTAAACTGGATTGGCGATTTTAATCCTACAATGATGAAGATATGTGAACAGATTGGTGGTAAGATTATTAAAAAACACGTTACATATAAATATATGTTCAACAATCAGCAAGAGTTTAAACGAGCCGAAAAGGTTAACAAATAACATATTAACAGATAATTATGAATTCTACTTTTACAACAGACATTATTAGTCATAACATCACAAGGAAGCTTAGTATTACAAAAGTTCTTATAACTGTATTTTTTGTATGGGCTGTATTTAATGTTCTTATATACAATCAGGTATTACAATATTCACCTTCGGGGTCTGAAAAAATAACCAATGTTGTATGGATATCAACAATAGTTTTTTTAGCAATATCACTTATACTCTTGGTTTACAGAATAAAAGGTTTTGTTAAAAAAAAGGGTAGTATTAATATACAAGCAGATAGTATTGAGATAATTACAAAAGATATTGCAAGAAAATTTAAGCTTGAGAATATTGAAGATATAAATGTTATCTACAGTCATTACAGGGTTCCACTGCTTATGTTACCTGGTAATCGTAACATTATTGGTTTTAGTTACGATGAACAAAAATACAGATATGAATTTTTAATAAAATCTGAAGATCATAAAAATTTGTTAAGATCTATACTTACAGAATGGAATAATAACGGCATCAACTTTGTAGAAGCCAACACAAAAGGAGAGCCGTTGCATCTTCTTGAGAATTCTTACGAGAACTGAAAAGTCCGTCTAAATCGGTAAAATTCGTTACTTTTGAGCCGGACTTTTATGCCCGGCATTTATTCTAAAAGTTACGAATATGAACAAATTTTTACTCTCTGTTGCTCTTATAGTACTGATACCTCTTTTTGCAAATGCACAAAAAGATATCACACCAAGGCTTGTATACTCTGATACAACAAGCTTTAACTTTACTACAGAGTGGCAATATCTGTCAACAGATATATATCTGTTTAATGCACCACAATTTGCAAGGCTTATAAATGAGCTTAATGTAACACGTAAAGGGCGTAAAAGAAGAAGGCGTAAGAGTAGAGTTGAGAGGGAAAAGCTTGAATATCTGTTTATATCAGCAAAACTTAAAAATGTAAGTTTCTTCGGTAATCAGGATATAACATATCCTCTATACAATTTTCAGGCTCAACAAGGCGATAAAGAGCATTTTGCAAAATACGTTAACAAGCAGATAGATCATATTAGAATTATTGACAACCTGCCACTGTATACGGCTAAAGATTATATTGATGCCGAGATAGATGTAAAAGCAATAACCGACAGTAACAGCGATCAGTTAATAAGACTTATTGCGCAGCAGTTACAAAATATATCGAACATAACAAATCCATCAAAAGCCCTTTTATCTATAGTAGGTGAATTCGGAAACTTTATGGAGAATAGCTCTCAAAAACGCGAATATCATTTTAGCTCATCAATTCGACTTTTTGAACAGAATAACTTTGATACGCGCTTACATTCCATAAAGATATATGAACTTAATACAAACAAGAGTCATCCAATTAAGATGGATAGAGAACGAATGCACTCTTTCTTTGCTGGCAAAAAGAATCCGGTTATAAATCGTGAAAGATTAGACTCTGTAATAAACTACAAAAGATATCCACTATTGGTAGTAGCAAACTATAAGTCGTTATACCGAATGGAGGAGGTATCTGGCGATGAGATTACATTTGCAGCTATAGAGAAGCGTAAGTTAAAAATTGAAAGCGATTTCAGATCTGGTCTTATCAATACAGAGACATACCGACAAGAGAAAGACTTCATATCCTTTATTACTCTGTTTGCTCATCTTAAGAGTAATCTGGAGATGTATAACCTGAACTATAAAACCGGAAATGGTGATGCAATATATCTATCACTTTATAAGGTTCTACAGTATTACAAACAGATAGTAGATCAGTTTAAACAGATAGAGTTTAAATACAAAAAGAACAGTACTTATCGAATGGTTTTTAGATCGGAGTATAAATCTATTCTTGGTTTTACAAACCTATATCTAGAGAATGACCATAACCTTAAATCAGCAAAAGATATGATAAACTCTCTGTCTAAATTAGAGGAGACAAACATATCGAAACTTGACTCATTATCAACTGAGGATTTCTTGAGAGATATAAGATTTATTGATGTATTCCCGGAAAACGAGATAAAGAAATCATCAACCGGACAGACAATAGTAAAATATGTTGAAATTCTTGAGCAGAAACACTACAACAGGTTCTTTAAATCGGATTTTTATCTGTTAGAGAGTAAGCACTCAGAGCCAAAGAACAATATATTCAGAGACAGAATACAAGAAAAGATAAATAAAACAAACTGTGTATTATGTCGTGAAGAGGGTAAGATTGTAATATCGCAATATAATAAGAAACTTAATGAGTTCATTAAAAGAGTATTACTAATTAAGAAAGATAGTCTGATACAGATAGTTGAAGATAAGATGTTTGATTACTGGGACAGACGAGATATTCTTAAAGCAAATTTTGCTGTGATTGAAAAAGACTCGATTATACCTCAAAGCATACGATTGCTTAAGAAAAAGTATTTAGAAATTGTAAGAGATGTTGATGATCTTAACTCTCTGCTTAAAATTAATATAGACAGTAAAGAGATTGAGATTATTAAAGAGTATATAAATAAATTGCAATCTCTGCCTAAGAACATTGATCGTAATCTATCCTTTATTTGTAATAAAAAGGAGGAGTTATGTAAAAAAATTGAGGTTAAAAGGATCTCAAAAGTTAAAACAAACATTGATACTATAATAAAAAATGATAAATTTGGTATAGCAGATACGGCAAAACTAAAGTAAACATTACCCTGTTTACTTCTACTATATCAACAAAATGGGAAATAACACAAAAAAAGTATGTATCCTAGGATACGGGATTGATGTACCCGAAAAAAACCTGAAGCTCTCGCGTATTGCTGCACGAGAGTTATCAAAAGCAGGCATTACTGTTGTAACTGGTAATCTCGAAGGTACGTTTAATGAAGCACTAAGTGCAGCAAAATCAGAGAATGGAAAGACAATGGTCATTCTGTCAGAGGACATAAAGGCTAAAACAACAAATCTTTACGACGATATAATTCGGGTAAAGACGTCAAGCGATAAACATAAAAAAATAGCTGAAGTGTGCGATGCAGCTGTTATTATCGGGGGTGGTCCCGGTACAAAGTCTTTGATTGAGCAGATGAATAAAAAAGGTGTAAAAATTGTCTCAATATCAGGATCAGGCGGTGCCGCAGATGAGATTGTTATTGAAAACGGATATAAAACAGACAGACCAGAGGATGGTATAAACTGGTTATTAGATAAACTATAGAACAGAAACAGAATGCAGTCAATTAAAACTATTTTTAAGGTAGGATATGGTCCTTCAAGCTCGCACACAATAGGACCTAGCAGAGCAGCTGAGATATTTCTTGACAGGAATAGCTCAGCGAGTAAATTTATTGTAACACTTTATGGTAGTTTGGCTGCAACAGGTCGTGGTCACCAAACCGATGTTGCCGTTGAGAAGATTCTTGGCAAAGAGCGTACTGAAATTATCTGGAAAGACAACGAGGAACTTCCTCTCCACCCAAACGGAATGACCTTAGAAGCTCTCTCTGATAATAAAAAAAGTATTGATCTCTGGAAGGTATATAGTGTAGGTGGTGGTGAACTAAAAGATGAAGATGGCAGGCTTAGTGAGTTTAAAGATATCTATCCGCTTACTACAATGGATCAGATTCTGAAGTGGTGCAAAACTGAGGGGCGATCGTTCTGGGAATATGTTGAATTGTATGAAGACGAAGATATCTGGGATTTTCTTAGAGATATCTGGAAGATAATGAAGGATACTATTAAAGACGGACTCGATAACGAAGGCGTTCTCCCGGGTCCGTTAAATCTTAACAGAAAAGCATCATCGTATCATACTAAAGCTAGTCTGGCTGTTCATGATATACATCTTAAAGGAACTGTTTTTGCTTACGCATTAGCTGTATCTGAAGAGAATGCTAATGGAGGTAAAATAGTTAC
>DKJY01000099.1 GCA_002454955.1 Bacteroidales bacterium UBA6680 | reverse complement strand
TCCATAACATTTTGAAACAGTTTTTTTTATTGAATTAAGCGAGTATTATGTGATTGTTGTTATAAAGGTCGTAATATCACCAATAAGTGCTCTATCCCCGAGTTTGGTTGGTAATTTAAGAGATTCTTATAAAGTTTGATTATCGTTGATATTTGTGAGTGAGATAAAGATGTATATATAGTTGTGTTTTGTGTTATACTGTCACATACATTGAAATATCAGTAGTTTGAAATAATATTATAGCAGATATTTAATAGTTGAAAAGGTGTATGTTTTATAGTCTTTCTTAAACAACTAAAAACAGTGATATGAGATAAAAACTATTTACCAACCAAACTTTGGTACAGAGCATAAGGAATTAAGAAAAAAAGCCGGAATTATTAATCCGGCTCATATCTGTTAATCTTTTTTTATAAGAAATATTGTTGGGATCTTGTGAATATTTGGAATATCCTTTTTCCACTCTTTTACAGTTTTGGTTTTTATAAACTCACTATTTTGGGTGATATTAGATGCTATACATAATTTGGTGTTACCGGCACAGTTCTCTAGTATATCTGTTAGTAAATGTTGATTTCTATATGGTGTTTCTATAAATAACTGTGTTTGATTGTGACTTACAGAAAGCTGTTCAAGTTGTCGAAGGCGTTTTATTCTGTCTCCTTTCTTTACAGGTATGTATCCTACAAACGCAAAATTCTGTCCATTCATTCCTGATGCCATTACAGACATAAGAATAGATGAGGGACCTACAAGTGGTGCAACTGTTATATTCATAGTATGTGCAATAGCAACTACATCGGCACCAGGATCTGCAACCCCCGGTACGCCAGCTTCTGAAATAATCCCAATATTTTCACCTTTATCAATTACATTTAGATATGTGCGCAACTCTTCTGGTTTTGTATGTTTATTAAGTGTATAAAATGTGAGATCGTCAATCCTCTTTTCAATCTTCATCTTGCTTATATATCGTCTTGCACTTCTTATATTCTCTACAATATAATGAGATGTTACATTCATAATATCTCGTACATGAGTTGGTATAACCTCATGTATTGGATTATCTCCTAATGTTGTTGGAATCAGGTATAATATTCCCTTGTCTCTGTTATTTAATGTATCTGTCATCTTAAAAACAATTTGCACAAAGCTAACTAATTATTCATTTTTTATGCTTAGCATTTGAACAATAAATAAACCTTAACCACATTTGGTTGTTATCTGTGTGATTAAACTGTAATAATAATGAAGTTCCTATTAAATATTGTCAGAAACAGAAACAGTGTTCTTGTACTTGCTCTTATATGCGGATTTATCTTTGGACAATACTCTGTTATTTTTAAACCTTACACTTTGTATATTCTTGCTCTTGTAATGATATTCTCTATGACAGGTATGCGCAGCAAGGATTTTTTTCCTATAAAGAGAATTGTTAAACCTGTAGTTTGGGGATCGTTTCTAAATTATATTCTTTTTGGTATTGTAGTGCTTTCATTAGCTTATTTTATTGTGCCTGATCCGGAGCTGTTTATGGGGTTTGTTGTAATTGTTGCTGCTCCGCCCGGGGTTGCGGTTATTCCCTTTACATATATGCTTAAGGGCGATGTAAACTACTCTATACTTGGTGTGTTTGGTGCATTTATAGCATCTATATTTATGGCACCAATAATAATAGGTCTGTTTACTGAATCAGGAACAATAAGCCCGATGGTACTGTTTCTGCTAATGGTAAAGCTAATTATTATACCTCTTATTATATCACGTTTCTTACTGCATAAATCAATTATAAAAGGGGTTGAGAAGGTACGTGGAAAGGTTGTTGACTGGGGGTTTGGCTTAATAATATTTACTGCAGTAGGACTCAATAGGGATGTCTTTTTTGACAACTTTGAAATTATAGCCCGTATTACAACTGTATTAGCTCTTGCAACGTTTGGGTTGGGATTTATTTACAGACGCTTTATATCTCTGTTATTTCAGGATAAAACGATAATTATATCTCATGTGTTGTTGGCTACTATTAAGAGTTCTGGATTTTCTGTAGTAACAGCTTTCTCTCTTTTTGGTAAAAAGGCGGCAATACCTTCTGCTGTATTAGCAGTTATTGTATTATTATATTTACTATATTACATCTTTATTCAAGCTAAAAGAAGATAAGATTGAAAGTAACATTCTTAGGTACAGGAACATCGCAAGGAGTGCCTGTTATTGCGTGTAAATGTGAAGTATGTTTGTCTGATAATCATAAAGATAAACGATTACGTACATCGGCTCTGATAGAGGTTGATGGTAAGAGTTTTCTTATTGATATAGGGCCAGATTTTCGTCAGCAGATGTTAAATGCAGGTGTTGATAATATTGATGCAGTGCTGTTAACGCATGAACATCACGATCATGTTGGTGGATTAGATGATGTACGAGCTTTTAATTTTATTAATAAGTGCCCTGTTGATTTTTATGCCGATAGTAGAGTACTTGAATATCTTCAGAGAACATTCTCTTATGCATTTGGTGAGAACAAATACCCAGGAGCACCTAACATAAACCTTCATGAGATAGATGATATTTTTACTATTGACGATGTAAGATTTATACGAATTAAAGGCTTTCATTACAGGTTGCCAATATCTGGTTTTAGGGTTGGTGACTTTGCCTATCTTACAGATTTTAACTACATATCTGATGAAGAGAAAGAGAAACTATTTGGTGTAAAATATCTTGTTATAAATGCTTTGCGAAAACAGAAGCATATCTCACACTTTTCATTACCCGAATCGCTGAAACTTATAAAAGAGATAAGCCCTAAAAAGGCATATCTAACGCATCTTTCGCATCAAATGGGATTACATGATGAGGTTAGTAAAATACTACCAGATAACGTAGAGATAGCATATGATGGGTTAGTTATTGAGTTTTAGTTGTTCTGATAAACAGTATCAACGATAATAAACCTGTTATAAGAGTAAACATTCCGGCAAGAATAATAGCCGTACCCAATGAATATTTATCAGTTAGCCATCCCAATAACGGACCAGTTATAGAGAATATTATTCGTATAACAAAATTGCGTACAGATAGTACTGTAGCTCTTACATCCGATTCGCAGTTGCGGTTAATGTAATCTTTTAGTACCGGAGTAGCAATGCCTCGTACCAGGTAGAATATAAATAGTATAGATATTGCCCAATAAGCCTGAAAAATACCTGTAGCAATAAAACATATACCAATAGCAACAATTATCATTGTTGTTAACCTGTTCTGACCAAACTTCTGATCAAGTTTAAAAGCTTTAATAGCAGTTAAACCTACCGATAAATTTAATAGTGTCCACAATATTCCATACATGGTAAGTGGCAAATCTATAGCTTTAAAATAGGGTTGAACAAACCATGCCATTGTGAGTGTAGAGCTACCAATAACAGATGAGATAATTATATTCCACCTTAATGTCTTATTATCGCCCAGAGCGTATCTTACAATCTTGAGGATATCCTTAAAACCAGCTTTTCTGTTTTTGGAATCCTTAAATGGTTCAATCAGGGTTAAAGCAGCTGGTATTGCAATAAACGCAATTACAGTCTGTGCTATATATGGTGTGCGCAACGATATTGTTGCAAGAAGTCCTCCAACAATTCCAGCTGCAGCCTCGGCAAAGTTTCCTATAGATATTGTAAGACCTTCGTATTTTGCATAATCATTCTCTCTATTATTTGCCTTAAGCGAGTCGTATAGCAGAGCAGAGTCTGATCCTGATATAAAACTCTGACCTATACCTAAAATTATCTCAGCAACAAGGAATCCCCAAAAGTTAAAAGAGAAACAGTAGATAAGAAAACCTATAAAGCCTAATATACTACCTATAACCATAGTCTTTTTTCTGCCAAGAACATCGGCAAAATATCCTGAAGGAATCTCAAGTGCTACAATAGCAACAGAGTAAATACCTTGCAAAAGAAAGACATGTTTCATACTTAAACCATTCTCTTGATAAAAGAGAACCACAATTGGCATAATAAGCATGAACCACTTAGCAGTCTTAATAATATATAGTTTGTAGATATTACTCAGCATAGGTTTTTGCTGCAAATATATCTGTTACCATTTTAATATTATAGATTTTTGAGAATCAATTTTGCTTTGATTGAAAAGAATATGATTATATAAACTATTGTATATAAATTAAAAATGCATTTCTTTGTATAGTATTCGGGGTGTAGCGCAGTCCGGTAGCGTACTTGCATGGGGTGCAAGTGGTCGCAGGTTCAAATCCTGTCACCCCGACAAAAGCCATTCTTAAGTTAACAATAGGATGGCTTAACTTATTATAAAACTATATAGCTGATTCTGGCATTTACAATTGATACAGCATATATGTAGATATTATCAGCTACCTTTAAACGTTTAAATTTTGGAGCATACAGATATGAAGAAACAGCATTTACTTGATATATATAGCGAGCGTATTGGTAATTACAATAAGGAGTTAAACAGAAGGAAGCGACAGCGTAATCTGATAACGTTATTTAAACTATTGGCGTTTGCGGGAATACTATACCCTTTTTATCTGTTTGTATCAGCAACGTATACAGAGATGTTGTATCTGAGTATAGGATCGGTAGTGATGTTTATTGTACTGAATATTATAGATAACAGAGTGGTTAGTTCTATAAATCTGTTTAAGGCACTTATTCGATGCAATAAAACGGAGATTAATTATCTGTATAATGATTATACCGATTTAGATAAAGGTGATCGGTATATAGATGCAAACCATAACTATACATCTGATCTTGATATATTTGGCGATGAATCTGTTTTTCAGGCAATAAACAGGACTGTTACATATAGAGGAGCTGATAAACTTGCGGGTTTCCTGTCTAATCCATCAGTTACAGAGAACAGCATAACAGACAGACAAAAAGCTGTTTGTGAATTAACTGATCATTTAGAGTGGTGTCATATGTTTAGAGCAACGGGAGCTGTAAATAGCATATCGGAGTTTGATGATGGTGTAATTGATAAGTGGCAGAATGATAAACATACATCAGATTCTCCATTGATAAGGTATATGCTTTATATGTTTAACACCTTAACACCAATAGTGCTACTTGGTGTAATATTCTCTTTTGTATCAATACACATTTTTATCTTTTTGTTTCTTATACAGCTATTTATTGTAGTACTGTTTCTGCGCCGTGTGAATAAACTGCACCGAGATCTTGATAGTTTTGTAAAATCTGTTGGTAACTACTATAATCTTATAAAACAGATAAATGAGAAGGAGTTTAAATCTGATCAACTTAAGCAGATTAAGAGCAAATTGTTTGAAACAACTAATACACTATCAGCATTTTATCAATTAAAGAAGTTATTGGGAGCATTTGATCAGCGAGGCAATATACTTGTGGCTTTCCTTTTTAATGGTCTGTTTATGAGAGATATTCATACAATGCTGCGATTAAACAGATGGAAAGAGAAATATCTGGATAAGATTAATAACTGGATAGATCAGGTAAGTAGTATTGATGCTCTTATAAGTATGGCTAACTACAGATATAATCATCCGGAGTTTTGTGTTCCGGAGATATCAGATAATGCAATTATTAAGGCAGAATCATTAGGGCATCCGCTTTTGCGTAGCGATAATCTGGTGACAAACAATTTTTCTGTGGAGTCTGTAAACAATATATTTATTGTAACAGGAGCAAATATGGCCGGAAAGAGCACCTTTTTAAGAGCCGTTGGTGTAAACATGGTTTTGGCACTATCTGGTAATGTTGTATCTGCAAAAACGTTTGAGTTTAAACCAATATCTATCTTTTCTAGTATGCGAACAACAGATAATCTGGCAAAAGGAAGATCCTATTTTCATGCAGAGCTTCTTAGGTTAAAACAACTGATAGATGAATCTAAAAAAGGACAGCCTCTTTTTGTAATACTTGATGAGATGCTTAAAGGAACTAACTCTAAGGATAAACTTAACGGATCAATAAAATTTCTTAAACGTATATTAGATCTGCCACTATCTGGTTTGGTAGCAACCCACGATTTATCAATAGGTAAATTAAGCGATGAGTATCCTGATAACTTCACAAATGTATGTTTTGAGATAGAACATGTTGAAGATAATATAGTGTATGACTATAAGCTTAAATCAGGTGTGAGTAAAACCATGAATGCATCAATATTAATGGAGAAGATGGGACTATTATAGATTGAGGTTTATTGTAGGATAAACTCTATTGTGATTTGAATAACAAAAAAATATAATATTATTGTTGTAATAGCAAAATAGTTGTTACTTTTGCAATGTACTGAGGGGAGGATATTCTGACCCAAAGGTTGTTATAAATTAATTGTAAACTTAATCTGATTCAGAAGATCTTTGCTGATGGAAAAGAGAATGGGTGGTATTATAATCCTTGTTGAGAACAAGGATATTGTTGAGGAGCTGAATAAAGTTATTACTCTTCACGGAAATCTCATTGTTGCCCGACAGGGTATCCCGATAAATGGTAAAGGAATAAGTGTAATCTCGTTAGTTATTGAAGGATCAACCGACGAGGTGGGCTCTCTTACCGGTAAACTAGGTCGTCTTAAAGGGGTTCAGGTTAAATCAGTTTTAGTAAAAAATAGTTAGGAATATTTCTGTAATGTACACTTACTACATTACAGGCTTATCTGTATATAACTTATTGTTGTATGCCGATTACAAAAACGGGATATTATGAAATTTAATCCGGAGAAGTGTAGGATAGAAGACGTGCCAATGCAGCCTTTTATCGATAAAGATGAGATTTGGGATCTGATAAATAATACCAAATCAGACAGAGAAGAGGTTCTTGCAGTTATTAATAAATCGCTTAACAAAGAGCGTCTTACAATGCGCGAGGTTGCTGTACTTGTTAATGCTGATGATCCTGAACTTATTGAGGAGATTAAAAAAGGTGCGCGCACACTTAAAGAGCGTGTTTATGGTAACCGAATTGTTCTTTTTGCTCCTCTTTATGTAGGTAATAAGTGTTCTAATAACTGTACCTATTGCGGTTTTAGAAGTACCAACAAGGAGGCTGTTCGTCAAACACTGAATAATCCACAACTTATACGCGAAGTAGAAGCTCTTGAGGAGAGCGGACAGAAGCGTCTGATTCTTGTTTATGGTGAACACAGAGATTATTCGCCAGAGTATATTGCAGAGAGTGTTCGTACCGTATATAAGGTAAAGAAAGGGAATGGCGAGATACGCAGGGTTAATATAAATGCAGCACCGCTTGATATCGAAGGATTTAAAACAGTAGGAGAGGCTGGTATTGGAACATATCAGATATTTCAGGAGACATACCATCCTGATCACTATAAGAGATTTCATTTAGGTGGTAAGAAGGCAGACTATGATTACAGACTTACCGGACTTGACAGAGCACAGGAAGCTGGTGTTGATGATGTAGGTATAGGTGCCCTTTTTGGACTGTACGACTGGCGTTTTGAGGTGCTGGGACTTGTACGACATACAAATCACCTTGAGGCTTGTTATAATGTGGGACCACATACAATATCGTTTCCGCGTATTACTGATGCTTCAGGACTTGATATAACAGATGAATATTTTGTTTCTGACGAAGAGTTTACTCGTTTGGTTGCGATACTTAGATTGGCAGTTCCATATACGGGGCTTATTCTTACAGCACGTGAGCCAGAGAGTATACGTAGAGAGGTTATGAGCTATGGAGTATCGCAGATTGATGGCGGTACAAAGATTGAAATTGGAGCATACTCTGATACAGTTAATGATGATCAGAACCTGAACAGAGAGCAGTTTATGATTAACGATGATCGTTCACTTGGCGATGTTATTGAGGAGCTGCTTGAGGATGGTTATCTTCCGTCGTTCTGTACGGCATGTTATCGTAATGGACGTACAGGAGAGCATTTTATGGAGTTCTCGGTTCCTGGTTTTATAAAAACATACTGCTCGCCTAATGCAATGCTTACACTTGCTGAGTATATTATGGATTATGCAAATGACCGTGTTGCCAAAATGGGTTGGGATGTAATAGATAAAAATATTAAGGATCTTGAGGGTAAGGTTCAGCCACGTATAATAGATCAATTAAAAGAGAAGATAGAGCTTATTAAGCAAGGAGAAAGAGATCTTTATTTCTAAAAGGTAAACCTTGCTATATATATTTATACAAACAGACCGGAAATACCTATTATATGGTGTGCCGGTCTGTTTTGTTATATCAATATTGTAGCCTATTACCTCTTTAAACTGCTTTACCATTCTCTTTTAACAAATACCCCTTCTCTTTTATAAAAAACAGCTCTCTTTTAGGTTTTAACCCGTTCCTGTTGCAAAACTACCCTCTCTTTTGGGTTTTGACTTGTTCCTGCCGGAAAAGTGGCCTCTCTTTTGAGTTTTCACCTGCTCCTGTCATAAAAGTACCCCTCCTGTTGGCTAAGCACCAATCTTTTCAAGGGTTTTACTCAATTATAGCAATGGTTTTAGAACACTATTTTCTGTTTCTTTTCATAAAATATTCGCTCGAATAGTCATCAAGTTTATCCGGGTTGCGCCAGAATACATATTTTCCTACAGTACGTATCTCTTCAACAACAGTTTTAAGGTGCGTATATGCTTTGTCGCGCAGTATTTTATTATTAACATCCTCTGCACTGTCGTCATTAGATTTAGCAAGAGCGTTTCCCATTTTTACAGATAATTCAATGGCTTTGTCCAGATTGCTGATATCAAATGATGTTTGTGACAGCTCCTCAGGATACTCCTTACCCAATATACCCAGATCATGCAGATCCTGAACAGTGTCGGCATTGCTGCTCCCTTCGTCAATTCTTCTTATTTTTTTAATTACCTCTTTATTGTTTCTGTAGGCAAACCTGAATGCGTGTATTATAACAGATCTAAGTTCTCTTCCTTCATCACGCATCTGTACCCACTCTGCCATATTTTTGCTTGAAGAGTCATAATTCTTCATCCAGACAGATTGTACATACCTAAGAGCATTTGCACGGGTTGGAATACTATTAATTGCTTTTTCTAAAAGCCCCTCTGCAGTTAGCAGGTTTTTATCTCTATTGCTGCATTCATGAAGACCAAGAGCTTCATCTATGAAAATATTAATTGGCATATTAGGAGTCAGAATATCCTTGATATCTATAGCCTCAATAGCACTTTTTTCTTTTTCATAGTCTGTTCTAGTAATCATAATCTTACATATTTAATTAATAATACATATAAGTTACGTAGAAAAGATATTACAAGTCAAGTTATTTTTATATTTTTTTTTGAGTTTATTTATATGATAATCTTTGTGTTGTGTTTAACATAGTGCAGTTAATATATATTCAATAGTGTTAAAACTAAATTGATATATATAAAACAAAAAATCCCGATACCATTTCTGATATTGGGACTCTGGCGGAGAGGGAGGGATTC
>DKJY01000031.1 GCA_002454955.1 Bacteroidales bacterium UBA6680 | reverse complement strand
AGCATGAGAATGGTTATTCACACACCGAGGATGACTAAATTATGCGAGTTCCATATGACAAATAGAAAACAATTATAAATATATGAAAAAAATAGTATTAGCCTTAAGCCTTACTTTATTATCATTAACATTAATGGCACAAACCGGAAAACGTGCATATGCAAATGAGGATCTTACAATAAAATTTGATCTTGGATCAGGTTACAGCTATGCTCAGACTACTATAATTGAGTGTTCTGTACCAGGCGCAGTTTCAAATAGCTCAAATGGAGAAGTTTATATACCACGTACCTCTTTTAATACAGGTAATGGTTTTACATTATCAAAATTGAGAGTTAATTTCAGACTATACAATAGCTATGGTGATTTTTATGCCGGAGGATCAAAGACAATAACTAATCTGTATCTGTATAACTGCCCTATGGTAATGCAGGATATGCGACTTACTACAATTGGTAATATAATACTGTTTTATGTTGCCAACCCTCATATTGATGAGTTAACCACTAAATAAAATATTTTACTATGAAAAAAATAATATTAGCCTTGAGCCTTGCTTTGTTATCATTAACATTAGTGGCACAGACAGGAAAACGTGCATATGCAAATGAGGATCTTACAATAAAATTTGATCTTGGAACAGGTTACAGTTACGCTAAGACAACAATACTTGAGTGTTCTGTTCCTGGAGCAGTGTCAAACAGCTCTAACGGAGAGGTCTATATACCACGTACCTCTTTTAATACAGGTAATGGTTTTACACTTGTAAAACTAAGAGTTAGTTTCAGGTTATATAATAGCGATGGTGATGTATATGCAGGTGGTTCAAAAACAGTAACCAATTTATATCTGTATAACTGCCCAATGGTTATGCAAAATATGCGTCTTACTACAATAGGAAATATATTGTTGTGGATTTACCATAATCCTGATGATCATATATCAGAATTGTAATTATTTGAGTGAGTGTCATTACTCACGTGTTTTTAGATCATAAATTAGCAGTGATACCTTACCCGTCGGGCAGATGTGGTAAGGTATTTTTTGATTATGTTATATCTCTTTTTAGTGCAGCGCAACTCATTGTTGCAAAATATGAACATATAATAGTATATTGTTAAGTTATTATATATAATTTTAGCAGACACAATTCTAAACTTATTCTGAACATGGAGGAACACAAACTGAGAATTATTGAACATGCTTTTGATGAGAGTAGGTATCATCGTGGGTTTCATCATACCTTGTTTAATCTCTTTCTTACAATATTTTTATCAATAACCGGATTACTTGTTGCTAATTTTGACAAGGTAAATAAACTCAACGATGTACTTCAGTACCTTATGATAATTATATTCATAATACTTGCTGCTGTTTACAGACAGATGATTATCAGATATCACAAACGTATTGCAACAATAAACTCTGTAATTGCAGGCATTGCTGATAAAGATATAGTTAATAACCCTGCGTTTAAATCTATACAGGAACCTCTTAAAATACTTTACTGTAGTAAATATAAAGATCTTATAGATCCTGAAAACCCAAATGTTATAAAAACTGGTAACGGACATATGTTTTTTATAAGAGTGGTGTTTGTTCTTGTAGCCGTTGATATTCTTATAGTTGCAGGGACGTTAATCTACTAATTGTATCTACATATAAAATTGTATGTCCATATTGTTTGTCTGTTGACTAAAATCAAGTACATTTGAGCATATTTCTTCGGGGCAGGGCGTAATTCCCTACCGGCGGTATAGTCCGCGACTCTTGCAGATATGTGCAGGATTGATTTGGTGAAACTCCAAAACCGACAGTTAAAGTCTGGATGGTAGAAGAAAATTTGATACAGATATACTTTTCGGGATATGCCGTCTTAATCTGCCCTGTTTGAGAGATATGTTTAAATTATGAAAAATAAACATGTGTAACACTAATAGGGCTAATACAATGAATAACTTAACAGATTTTGGAACAGACTATCGTGCCAGGGTAGAGAATGCTCTTTCTGCATTAAATGCAGGCAAAGGAATTTTGCTTGTTGATGACGAAGATAGGGAGAATGAGGGTGATATAATATATGCTGCTGACAATATTACACCGAAGGATATGGCACTAATGATAAGAGAGTGTAGCGGAATAGTCTGTCTCTGTTTAACAGAAGAACGATGTGAGAAACTTGAGTTACCACAGATGGTAACCGACAATAACAGCAAGAACAGAACAGCATTTACAGTATCAATAGAGGCTGTTGAGGGTGTTACAACCGGTGTATCTGCAGCAGACCGTGTTCAGACAATAAAAACGGCAATAGCAAATAATGCTGAACCTACAGATCTTGCGCGTCCAGGACATGTATTTCCGCTTAGAGCCAGAGAGAATGGTGTTTTTGAGCGTAGAGGACATACAGAGGGTAGTGTAGACCTTGTAAGACTTGCAGGTATTGGTAATACAGCGGTTCTTTGCGAACTAACAAATCCGGATGGAACAATGGCTCGTTTACCTGAAATAATGGTATTTGCAAAGCAGAATAATATGACAGTAGTTACAATTGAAGACATCTATAAGTATCGTAAGAACGTAAAGGATATATAGTAATATATACTATATTGATATTAAAATCCCGGACATAACTATCCGGGATTTTTTATACCAAATATTATCTTACCAGTCAGGCGTTGTACAAAAGATTATATTTGTTTTGTGCTTTGTGTATTGTTATATATATTCGCACCCAAATTACAACTTAAACTATTTATACTATGAATACACTCAGAGCAAATGATGACAGAGCAAAAAATGCCATTATATTTATTTGTATCACAGCAGTATTAAATATGATATATCTGATATTTATTATAGTAGATTTAGATCTCTATAAACGAATAGCAGATGAAGGTATATATACTATGCAAGAGATAGAGAATAGCGATTTCAGAAACATAACATTTTCTGTAGTATATGCAATTGTATATATAGGTTCTGCTATTGTTTTTATTATGTGGTTCAGACGTGCCTATTATAACCTGAAACATCTGGGATTGAGAACAACTCATAGCGACGGTTGGGTAGCAGGAGCATGGTTTGTACCAATCCTGAATCTGTTCAGACCATACCAGATAATGCGTGAGCTATATGAAACAACCGATCTGTATATAAGAACAAGAGATGAAAATCATAAACCAAACAACCTTATATTCGTTGGCTGGTGGTGGGCTTTATGGATATTAACTGGAGTTTTTGATAGAATAGTCAATAAAGTTATTGAAAAGTCAGATAATGCGGAAGATTTAATTCTTGGTGCAAACATGGAAATTATAAGTAATATACTTATGATACCTCTTGCAATATGCACAATAAAGGTTATTAAAGACTACTTAAAAATGGAAGAGAGTGTCAAAGAATTACACAACGCTTCAACTGATTTGATAAACAATGTAGTAGCATAAAAAATATTGATTATATCCTGAAACTAAGCCTAGGAATAGTCCTTCGCAAACATTAGAACGATTATAAATTTATGTTTTAAGTTTTAATAAAAGATAGTTCCCGGTCGTTGACTTTTAAAAATCAACAACCGGGTTTTTATGTAAATAATTTTAGTGTTATAAAAACCTCCTTTATCCTCTAGTCCGATCATTAAAATTTGCCGCTTATTTTGCAGAAGAGGCATTTCATTTCAAAATAGCTACCATTCACAAAAAGTGATAGTTTCATAAAAAATCATTAATCATATTTATGGGAGCTAAGTTAATAACATTTAAAAATTTGTGACTATGAAGAGATTAATCACCAGCATTGCTCTTGCTTTATCTGTACTAATGGGTTTTTCGCAATATTCGTTGCTAACAGTATTTTCTGACGAGGGCGAAACATTTCATCTGTACGTTAATGGAGAGATGATAAATTCAAATCCTGAATCGCATATAACTAATATAATGTTGATAAACGATTTTAACCGGATAAAGGTGATAGGGATTTCAGAGAAAGAACTACATGTAAAAAAACAGTTAGAAGCTAAAGATATGGATGGTAATTATTGTCGTCTTACACTATGCATTAAGAGAAACAGATCTGGGAAATATAAGATGAAACTTACGGATTTTACACCTATTCCAGATATTGAGTTTGACAAACCGCAACCGGAGATTGTATATGTTGACAGAGGTACAAATAATACCAACACAACACAGAGCAAAAGGATTGTAAAAACTTCAACCACAACCACCGGGAATACAAACGTATCTTTTACAGTAAATGCAAACAATAAGAGTAAAGGAGAAGAGGAGTCGGTATCAATGAGTATTAATGTTGCAGAGGGTAACAATTCAGCAAGTGTTTCATTTAATGTTTCAGCAAGTGAAAGCAGTAATGGAAAAACTGTTATTACAGAGAGTTCCTCAGAAGAGACGATAACAGTTAATAGTGGAACAACCACATCTACACAAACTACAATAGAAGAGACTACTATAATTAGTGAAGAAACAGGTGATAATAGCTATAATAAGACAACCACTATAGAGTCTCATCCTATGCCTGAGTATAATGGCACAATTGGTTGTAGAGATGTTATATTAGATAGAGAGATGAAGCAGATAAAGAGAGCTATATCTGCTAAGAATTACGATGCGGCACGTCTGTTAGTAGCTGAGGATATAGTAAAGAAAAAATGTCTTCAGGCAAAACATGTACGAGATATTATAAAGATGTTTGACCATGATGCAACACGCCTTGATTTTGCCAAGATGGCTTATGCACATACTTACGATCAGGATAACTTCTACATAGTGTATAACGAACTTGATTTAGATGTTAATGTGGATGAATTAAAGGCATTTATTAATGGAGAAGACACTAACGATTTTAAATTTTAATAATTCTATTTTTTTATATATAGTGATTGGATAGAGCTTATGAATATTATGATAAAGATTATTCTTAGAACAGAAGTTTTTGAGTTTGATATGTTCTGAAAAAGAGAATAAATTGATTAGTATTCTGCGTTATGATTGCAAGGAATCTGTTAAGATTAAGTTTGATAAGGAGAATTTATCACATGTAAAAACTATATATGAAACGAAGCATGAGGAAGAGTTTTTACACACACGAGGATGACTAAATTATGCGAGTTCCATATGACCTTTAAAAGACAAATTTAGACATATGAAAAATATCTTGGCATACTATTAAAAGGAAAACGAAAGTTTTGGCTAAGTAGATCTGTAAAACCTGTAGGTTTGCTAATCTTTGTAGGAGGATTGAGCTAAAAGTGAACTAGACAAAAATGTTAATGATTTAATCAATTTTATACAACTATTTGCAAAAAACAATCAACTGCTTTATGCTTATATGTGTAGCGAAGAAGAGTTTAATAAGAAACATAAGGTTACCGGAGATTATAGTGAGGTTGGCAAGAAGTCTCTTATTATGATTTTCTTGAATTTGCACTTGGAATTCACTGGTACACATACATTGGAGATAATTTAGTTAAGGTAATTAGCAAAGAGCAATTTAAGAACATTGAAGGTGTAACATATTCTGAAACAGATGATGACTCTGTAGCTTTATTTTTGAATAGCGATATTACTTATTCAGAAGGAAGAAAGAGAGAGTTAGACAGAGTTGAGACAGCAATAGGCAGAGAATACTTTTTTAGCAAAGAGAGAAAAAATTCTAGTTATCCAAAGGTTTACAAGGAGTTTTTGAAATCTTTTGGTCGAGGATATTGAGGTTAATATATAGCTGTTTTTTAGTTGTGTATTGAGGAGTATGTGAATGAGTTTATAGCTACAGTTCGTATTGTATATATATTTTAAGCAGAATGTATACTAAGATATAACTTGCTACGTTAACTATTCTGATCTGAAATTGTATTTTTTGAGAACACCTATGGAGATAGAGAGATTATGAAGAAACTTTTGATAGATATGATGAACTAGAACATTATAATATTTAACATATTTGTTTATGTACCTACTTTAACCTTTTGATGTATGATTAGGAAATCAGGTTTGAATTTTAACGTAATGTCAACTGTTCTTCTTTTAAAGAGATGGTTTATAGTTTACTATGAAAAGTAATACTTCTGTCATGATGTAGATTGGAGTTGGCTTTAGGGCTGAATTAAACCAACTAAAATGGTATGCTATGAAGTTCCGTCAGAAATTGACCAGAAATTTAGTTTTATAATGAAGTTCCGTCAGAAACTGACCAGAAATTTAATTCTACAATGAAGTTTCGTCAGAAATTGACCAGAAATTTAATTCTACAATGAAGTTTCGTCAGAAATTGACCAGAAATTTAGTTTTACAATGA